>NZ_JAMPJY010000003.1:0-264749 GCF_039961875.1 Trichocoleus sp. ST-U2
GCCGCTAAATTGGCAAGTCATACCTTACGATTGTTACTCAAACGGCGCTTTGCCATTGATGTGTTAACTTTTCGTCAAGCTGGTGCTTGTTCCTCATAATTCACATTAAGCGTAAGTGACTAATGACGAATGACAAATCACTTTTATTTTTCCGTTTGTTCCAGAATTTCCGCTGGAAGCTGACCGGGGCGACGGGAACCTTCTGGCAGGTCGTGCGGGTCCATGACGCCCTTGGGTAGGTAGACAAGTTCGCGCAGCGGCGTCACCATTGGGTCTTGCGTGACTTTGTACGGTAAACGACCCAGTGCCACGTTGTCAAAATTCAATTCGTGACGGTCGTAGGTGCTAAGCTCGTACTCTTCGGTCATTGACAGGCAATTGGTCGGGCAGTATTCCACGCAGTTGCCGCAAAAGATACAAACTCCGAAGTCGATGCTGTAGTGCTTGAGGAGTTTCTTTTTGCTTGCTTTGTCAAACTCCCAATCCACTACTGGCAGGTTGATGGGACAAACCCGCACGCAGACTTCGCAGGAAATGCACTTATCAAATTCAAAGTGAATTCGACCCCGGAAACGCTCGGAAGGAATGAGTTTTTCGTAGGGGTACTGCACGGTAATCGGACGCCGCCGCATATGGTCGAAGGTTACAGACAACCCTTGACCAATATATCGAGCCGCTTGGACGGTTTCTTTGGCGTAATCGCCAACTTGTTTGAGGAACTTAAGCATTGTTCTGTGTCTCTCTCTGATTAGAGAATCGGTTATTGGTGATTGTAGAAAAAGGTAATTTTTCCCACGACTTATTACCGATTACCGATTACCAATTACCCGCCAAAAGCAACGGGAAATGCTAATTTTAGGGCTGCGGTCAGTAGCAGGTTGACTAAAGACACTGGGAGCAGAAACTTCCACCCTAGATCGAGCAGTTGGTCGATGCGAACCCGTGGTACAGTCCAGCGCAGCAGAATCGCTATGAAAACGAGGAAGTAGGCTTTTAGGAGGGTCATGGTGATCCCCAGTGATGCATCAATCACCTGCAACCAGGGACTGGTTTCATTAACTCCTAGCCAGCCGCCTAACATTGAGAGGGGAATCGGAAATTCCCATCCGCCTAGATACAAGATTGCAACTAGCAGGGCAGAGAGGACGAGGTTGACGTAAGAGCCGATATAAAATAGACCGAATTTCATCCCGGCGTATTCGGTCTGATAACCGGCAACCAGTTCTTCTTCTGCTTCTGGCAAGTCAAAGGGGAGTCTTTCGCACTCTGCCAAAGCGGCAATCCAAAAGATGAGGAAACCCACGGGTTGCCGCCAGACGTTCCAGCTGAGGACGCCGTAGCCAGATTGCTGTTCTACGATGTCGATGGTGCTAAGACTGTTGGACATCATCGCGATCGCAAGTACGGAAAGCGCTAGGGGAATTTCGTAACTAATCGACTGCGCTGCCGCCCTTAAACCCCCTAGTAGGGAATACTTGTTGTTTGAAGAATAGCCGGACATCAGCAAGCCAATCGGCTGAATGCTGGAGAGGGCAATCCACAAAAAGACGCCCATTCCGACGTTAGAGATTACCAGGTTTTGCCCAAACGGCACAATCAGGAAGGACAAAAACACTGGGATGACGACGATGATTGGGCCTAGCGTGAATAGCAAGCGGTCGGTCTTGGCTGGGACAATATCTTCTTTGAAAACCAGCTTTAGACCATCGGCGACCGGCTGCAAAACACCCAGTGGTCCGGCGAATTCTGGTCCAATTCGCTGCTGAGCCGCAGCAGAAATCTTCCGCTCCAGCCAGACGACCACTAGCACCCCTACGGTAGCACCAATAATCATCAGAAACATCGGCAGCGGCATCCAAATGGCTTTGGCGGCACCTGCTGGGATGCCCAGATCCCTGAGGGATTGGATAAAAGTTCCTTGTAGGTCAATACCTGGGTTCATGTTTCCCGAACGAAGTAATTACTAGGACAATTCGAGACAAGATGTATCGAATCAATCTATCTGTTCTTTTGTGAAGATTTTTTTCAGCTACACAGCCTAGTATATCGTTGGAGCGCATCCAGCCCAGCGCAGCAAATAAGAAATTCTACTTATCCTTAAGTTAAAGTTTTCTGTGGTCAGGAAGAAGGGAGGCGCGATCGCTTGTTGTGGCGGGTGAAAGTGCGATCGCCTGTGTAATTATCACTGATACTGCTCGAACCAAATGGCTAAATCCGTCGGTGCCGTAAAATCCAACAGCGCCTCACCCAACTCCTCTAATTGAGCGATGGGTATCTGTTGAATCCGGCTCTTGCATCTGTTGGTCAACTGAGGCAACTAATCCCTACGAAGGTCAACCAATTAACAGTAAGCTTCCCCATCTACCCCAATTTTCGGAACCAGCGATCGCTCCTCCCGTCTCCGCCACAAAAAAAGCGCGATCGCTTCTCTATACAATTTTTGTCGGAAGCGATCGCGTTTTTTCGGGTTCTAGATGACTATCGTTGTTCTATAGAAATGTAGCCAGCTTCGCGAGAACCCTTATAAATTTGAGTCGGACGATAGATGCGGTTTTCTCCTAACTGTTCCTTCCAGTGAGCCAGCCAACCAGCAACACGAGCGATCGCAAACACGGGTGTAAACAAATCTGTAGGAATGCCCATCTTTCGGTAAACCAGACCCGAATAGAAATCCACGTTTGGATAAATTCCTTTTTCGCCTAATTTTTCCTCAAGTACCCTTTCCAACTCCACAGCAATGTCGTAATACTTATCGTGACCAAATTTCTCAAACAGTTGTTCTGCCAAGTTTTGGAGAATTGTCGCTCGCGGGTCTTTCACTTTGTAGACGCGATGACCGAAGCCCATAATTTTCGCTTTGCGCTGTAAGGCATCCTCTAGCCACGCACCAACATTTTCCACTGAGCCAATTTCTTCTAACATGGTGATGACTTCTTCATTCGCCCCTCCATGCAATGGCCCTGCCAAAGTTCCCACCGCTGAGGCAACGACTGCGTAGGGGTCGGTCAGGGTTGAAGCCGTCACCCGTGCCGAGAAGGTAGAAGCGTTCATCGTATGTTCTGCATGAAGCGTCAAGCAGACATCGAAAATCCGCGCCGCGAGGGGGTCGGGTTCCCGCTCGTTCAGCATATACAAGAAGTTGGCAGAATAGTCCAAGTCATCGCGAGGGCGCACGGGGTCGTTGCCTTTCCGCATCAGTTGGAACGCTGCCACCATTGTGGGAATTTTTGCTAGGAGGCGCACCACCGCTTCCCGAATGTAAGCAGGGTTATCTAAAGCGCGACGGGAGTAAAACAAACCCAAAGCAGCGGCAGAAGCTTGCAGCGCATCCATTGGATGCCCGGTTTCCGGAAAACACTTCATCATGTCCCGGATGCGATATTTGATCCGCCGATGATAGCGAATTTCACTTTCAAAGGCTTCAAGTTCTTCCTTCGTGGGGAGCGTACCCCAAATTAATAAATACGACGTTTCTAGGAAGGTACTCTTTTCTGCGAGGTCTTCGATGCGAATGCCGCGATATTCTAGTATTCCCTGTTTTCCATCGACATAGCTGATACTGGATTGGGCAGCGGGAATGCCTTCTAAACCTGGTTTATACTCGCAGACAGTCATGTTGCTACGGATTGGGTGAGGGGAACATACTCAAGTTACCTTACCAGAAACCGTTTTTGTAGTCGCTAGTTTTACCAGAATTTCTAAACGGGGATTACAACAGCCACTTGGGTGAGGAAAGCAAAAACATCTGGCTATGACCCACGGCAGACTGGGTTTCTGGAAGGCTTAATCCAATCATGCCTGCTTTTTTCAAAATTAGCGCTTCTTGGGTATCGCCCCACACCAAAATTTCTGCCCAATTTCCCAAGTTAGGTTGATGACCTACTAGGGCTAATTGAGATCCACCCGCTCGCCGCCATTCCTCTAACCATCTCAGCCAAGCTTGGATGCCACCCCCAGGAGCTAGGTCGATTGATTCTTCTAGATGGGGACACAAACCGGCGGCGACGAGAATTTTGGCGGTTTGGCGTGCCCTCACCAAGGGACTGGTGAGGATCAGGTCGAAGCGCACACCGATTTCATCCAGTCGTTTTGCTACTTTAGCGGTTTTCTTGCGTCCCTCATGGGTCAGCGATCGCGCTTCATCTTTGACGTCCTCAGATGGCTCGGCGGCGATTCCGTGGCGGATCAAATAAAGTTTCATAGGTTAATTGCTGATGGAAGAATGGAAGAGTCGCAATTTCCATTCTTCCACTCGCTTTTACTCCCCATGAAGCAGATGGTCTTTTGGGTTGACCAACCGAAGCAGCTTTTGCTTGATTTGGGTGTCAAAAACTTCCCATTTCATCTTGGCGTACTCAGAATTTTCATTGAAGCCGCCCAAGAACCCCATCGGAATTTCAAAGCCACCCGCGGAAAGTCGTCCGCCGCCAAAAAAGCGTCCTTGATTGTCTTGCCCAAAGGCTTCTTTGATAAACTCGTCAGGGTCGAGAGTCAGCTTGCTGGTTCTCAGGGAGCCAATTACGACTTCCAATTCTTCGTCTTCGTCGTGGACGATTCCGTAGACGACAGCCGTGTGGACGTTTTCTTCTGTCACGAGAAAGTCTGCCGCTTGGGGGATGGCATCCCGGTCTTCATAGCGAAGATAACCAACACCAGCGATAGAGAAGTTATTTTGGACAGTGCGGTTGGTTAGCGATCGCTCGATTACATCCATCACCCGTTTTGAGCGATACGCCTGCAAGACTGCATTCAGCAGCTGGGCGTCATAAAAACGGCTGAGATACCCCGCAGCTAGAAAATCCTCTTCCTGAGCTTGCATCAGCCGGTTCGTGTCTGACCTCAGACCATGCATTAGTGCTGTCGCACATTTTACGTGTTCGCCAATACCGCTATCCAGCTTGAGCAACCCTCCTTGGAGGTACTGGGTTAAAATCGTCGCCGTGGCTCGTGTAGAAGGGCGAATATCCGTAAATTCAGCATGAAGTTCCGTCTGTATACTGTGATGGTCAATCACAACCGTAATCGGGATTCCTGCCTTTTGTACCCAAGGCAGCAATTGACAGGTAGTGCCCTGGTTATCAATCAGAACACAACCCTGATACACCGACAAGTCCTTCTCCTTTTCCTTCAGGCACTGGACGCCCAAGCGTTTTGCGGGTAAGCCTGTAAGTTTAACCAGAGCAATATTTTCTTGGTGGCTAAGAGTGCCAGCGTACACAATTTCGCATTGGATGTTGTACTGCTTGGCAATCAGTTGATACGCCCAAGCACCTGAAAGAGCATCCGGGTCGGGGAAATCTTGCAAAATTACCAGATGGCGATCGCCCCGGTGACGCTCTAAAGTCTGTCGTAGCGATTCCACGATTCTTTCCAGTGGGGGTTCGCTAGACCCTCTAGCTGAATAATTACCAGATCCATTCACTGTCTGTGTGGGAGCCGCCTCTGTTAGTTGAATTTCAACCACAGATTCCGAATCTGGCTTGGTGTCTATAGGCTTTGACTCGGCGGCGATTGGAGAACCATTGAGAGGCTTGAGCAAATTAGATCGCATATTATGGATAATGCAGGTGTGCAAAGCTATAAAATTAGTATTCCAGTTGCTGCAACAGTCTCTCTCCTCACGCTTCCTGCCAAGTATTTGACAGATTCAGTCAATCGCCCAAAGGGCAAAAAAAGCGCAGTACAGAAACCCTTGTAAATGCCGCGAAAGCTCGCCTCTTTACTGCGAAAACAGGTTTCCAGAGACGCCGTGATTACGCTTGTCTTGATATAGAGCTACCTATTCATAGATCTTGACAAAAAAACTGGTAAACGACACTCCCCCTGCGGTCGCGTTTTCCGGTCTTGACCTTTTACAGTTGCGCTCTTGCTCTTTCATGGCTACCGATTGGCAATGAGGGGTTAAGGAAGAGTGCAATGTTCCTCCGCCCCCAGTACTAGGGGCACTACCCGTGTTCGCCAGTCCCTTAACTAGCCAAATTTTAAAACCCCCCGCAGTTGATTTAAATGCAGGGGGCTAAAGGCCGATCACATATTTTTTCCACTCCTGATGCGTACCACTTTTGAGGTGTTTCGCCACTTCAAAGTGCAGACTACTGTAAGGCTTGCGAGGCGGCTGCCGCAAAATCATGTTGGCTTCCTTGGGGGTGCGGCTGCCTTTATTGACATTGCAGCGCACGCAAGCGGTGACAATGTTTTCCCAGGTATCGCCGCCGCCACGAGAGCGGGGAATTACATGATCGAGCGTTAAATCGTCCCCGGTATAACCGCAATATTGACAAGAATGACTATCGCGGTGGAGGATATTTCGACGAGTCAGGGGAATTTCCTTATAAGGAACCCGGACATAGTAGCGCAGCCGAATAACCGTCGGGAGTGGAAACTCTGAGTAGACGTATTTGCCGTTGTGTTCAACCCGCTCTGCTTTCCCTTTGATCAACAAGACAGCAGCCCGCCGCCAGCTGGTGATGTTGAGCGGTTCATAAGAGGCGTTTAACACCAGAACCTTGCCCATAGGGTGATTGAGATATTGAGAAGATTTTTCCAGATGGTAACACAGTTAACCCAAACGCTGTCAGGGTCAAGAGATAGAGAGGGAGTAGGAGAGCATTCCTGTTTTCATTCAAACCTCAGACCTCACTCCTCAGCCTGCCGATTTCAGACCTCAACACTGCTATACGACAGCTTCTAACAGTTCTCTTAAGAGAAAACTATAGTTGAATAACACTTAAATTTTGTCTTTGAGTCCCGAAAATGCTTCTTCAACATTCCGTCTTTACATTAACTTTTTCTAATCGTTGCTATAAACGTGACTTATCCTTTAAATTAATTTTTTTTAAAGATAAAAAATCAATTTAAAAATATAAAAACTAATAACTGTATCAATAGATTTTTCAAGCGTTCTCTTATCGCAATCCTAATTTCAGTTGGAAGATGCCAGCCTTTCAGAACTCCGGCTGCTATAGGAAGTCGGGATTTTTTTTGCTTTGACGTTGCATGAAATTAGGCGAGCAATGCCTACCTGCCATACTTTTCGGGCACCCTGTTAAGATAGTACGGTTTCTAGGGGTAAAGAGATTGGTAGTTCTATGGTCATTGCCTTTGACATACTTTGACATAGATGACACCCCGCGCCTTAATCAGATGAAAGAGCATACTACTCAGCATTCACCCGCTTCTTGATGTAGGCTGAGAAGTCCTGTACGGGCGGCAATCATGCTAAAAAGCGCGCTGTATACAAACTTGCTACCCGCATGAATGTGACGTCTGCGTGACAGGCGTCACATTCATGCGGTATCCAGCCTCACTAAGTCATGAGGCGACTATCATACGCTATCAAGGTTTTCAATCACCAAATCCTCTAAAGAAAAAGTTTACATTTAGAATAAAGAATTCTCGATAGCGCAATGCAAGTTCAAGCAACCAGTAAGCACTCAAGAGTTCTTAAGACATCCACACTCAAGGATGTCTTATTAGATACTCATCAGACTGAACCACTCATTAATTCAAACAAGCTGGTGCCGAAGATTCCAGATCCTCAGGAAATAATTTGTCAGTTTTTTTTGGACATTGTTAAACAATGGGCACCAGATTTAGTTCTGTATGAGTTTAAAACTTTATTTATTAATCCAGTCAAGGCGATTGGTTCAGCACATCTGCAAGCACTTAAAACAATTGTTGATTCTAAAAGTGAAGAAGAATTTAAAAATACATTAAAGCGTTCTTGTTATATTCTTCTCAATAACTGGATATTGGCTCGCCACTACCAAGCCTTAAAAGATTTAATTCAATTAATTTCTAATTCTGCTAACTGTGATAGCATCTCATCTCCAAGTGTAAAATGTCTAAAGGCTTGGCTTGCAGATTTCGTTAATAGCCAAGATTATGAGGAACTTAAGCTATTTGTTTCTAGATATGAAAATCGAGAGCAAGACCATTGGAAGAGCCGTTATACATCTTATTTGTTAGCGCCTCAGTATGTTAATAAGAAAAATTCTGAAGAACAACGCCAAGCTGCTAAAGGCTTATCAAAGCAGTTGAAAGACCAGTTTAAGTTTGATCTGGCAATGTATACAGCTCATTCTGAGTCTAGGGGATTTAACAATAAGAAAAACCAAAATCCTACGGCTTTGGGCGATCAAGCACTCCGTTTAGTTAAAAAAGTTATCGCCAGACGCGGAATGTTTAGCTATGAAAACATTGCAAATATTTTTTTAAAACAAACCAAAGAATTGAAATACAAGCATTTTAAACAAGGCTTGCTAAAATATTTATTTTATTCGACTGAAAGTCAAGGTCAGGTAGAGACTTTAAAAACTAATTTGTGGAAAATATTAGAATTTATCTATAAAGAAGCTGATGAAGAAGAGATCAATAGCCTTCTGCTGATTAAAACCTGTAAACGGGTAATTGAATGTTTAACGATCAAGAATAATGGAGAACCTTCTTCTCTGTTCGTTTCATTAGCTTCTGAAGGAAAATCGGTTACTCTAGCAATCCTACTGCTGAAAATTATTCTAATTTGTCCTCCCACTCGGACTCATTTAGAAGTTTGTTTGGCTAAATTGATTCAATACTATGAAGAATATTCGCAAGAAGAATGTTCTTGGGTGATTAACTTTTTAGAAGTAATCAGAATTACTTTAACAATTTATACAGAAAATGTTCAATTCGATTTAGTCAATATGGAGGAAGATAGTCTCTCTCCGTCGGATAGTATGGATGGGAAGGGTTATCGAGTTTTTTCTCGGAAGTATCGGAAATAAACGGAAACTTGGTAGTGGCTCTAGAGGGCTACCTGTTTAAAGCGGGATGGTGGAACTTACTTCAATACTAATTTTTCCTTGTGATGCTAGCCATCAGAAATCCCAACCCTCTTCACAGAAATCCCAAACCTCTTCACAAGGGAGCAAAAAGAAAATCGTAAGTGTAGCGCCAGTAAAATGAATGGGTATAAGTTGGTAAACCTGTAGAGCTAGCGTTAGTAGACCTGTAGAGCGATCGCATCTACGTAGCGAGTCTCAAAAAATTACTCCACCAGGCTACAAAAAAGGGGCGATTGATGAATCACCCCTACCTGTGTGTTGATTTATACCATTTTGTTGTAGATCTGCCGCTTGTGCCAATTTTGAAGTTATGTTGCGGCGCTTGTTTGGTCGTCCAAACCCCCAAATCTAAAATCCAAACGAGGATTAATGGCTTGACGAAGCAAGCGGTTCCCCACCTGGGGTGCGTAACTCTTCCACCATTTCCTGTATTTCCAGCGGCGGTGGCGGAGTTAGACGCGAAACAACCCAGGTGACAACAAAGTTGATCGCCATGCCCAAGGTGCCAATTCCCTCAGCAGAAACGCCGAAAAACCAGGGTGACATTCCATAAAATTTGACACCCGCAATGTAGGAAATGGTAAAGATAAGACCGACTAACATCCCGGCGATCGCGCCTTCCCGATTTGTCCGTTTGTCGAAGATACCTAAAATGATGACTGGGAAAAAGCTGGCTGCGGCTAAACCAAAGGCAAAAGCCACCACCTGCGCCACAAAACCGGGGGGATTGATGCCGAAGTATCCGGCAATTGCGATCGCAAACCCGACCATAATTCGACCCACCATCACTCGCAGCGATTCTGACGCACCTGGATTAATGATGCGGTAGTAGATATCGTGAGCAACCGCACTAGAGATTACCAAAAGCAAGCCGGATGCGGTAGACAGCGCCGCCGCTAATCCTCCCGTCGCCACCAAGCCGATCACCCAAGGAGCGAGTTTTGCCACTTCTGGCGTCGAGAGAACGATAATATCCGGATCGATGCCGATCTCGCTAGTAGCTTTATCGGGCGTTAGCTGAATCCGCCCATCCCCGTTCTTATCTTCAAAGGTAAGCAGCTTGGTGTTTTCCCACTTGTTCACCCAGTCGAGTTGATGAATTTCCTGAATCGTCTGGTTGTGCAAAGTGTCGATCAGGTTATAACGGGCAAACGTTGCGAGCGCGGGGGCGCTAGTGTAGAGTATCGCGATAAATAGCAGCGCCCAACCCGCTGAGTAACGCGCCGCACGGACATCAGGAACTGTGTAAAAGCGCACGATGACATGGGGAAGTCCCGCCGTTCCCACCATCAAAGCAATGGTAGTAAACAAAACATCCAGCATCGACTTGTTGACAAACGGTTTGGTGTATTCCTGAAAACCGAGGTCAACCTGGATTTGGTTTAATTTCGGGACAATATCGCTAAAAGGGAACGCCAGTTGGGGGATCGGGTTGCCGGTGAGCAGCATGGCGATCGCGATCGCGGGAATCAAGTAGGCAATAATCAACACGCCGTACTGTGCCACCTGAGTCCAGGTAATCCCCTTCATTCCCCCTAAAACGGAGAAAAAGCCGACAATCACCATCCCAATGATCACGCCAGTGCTTACATCCACTTGCAAGAAGCGGCTGAACACAATTCCCACACCCCGCATCTGTCCCGCGACGTAGGTCATGGAAACAAAAACTGCCGCCACAACTGCCACTAAACGGGCGACATTGGAGTAATAGCGATCGCCCACAAAGTCCGGCACCGTATATTTACCGAACTTCCGCAAATAGGGAGCCAGCAACAACGCTAGCAGAACATAGCCACCCGTCCAACCCATCAGATAGATCGAGCCGTCGTAACCCAAGAAGGAAATCAACCCTGCCATTGAGATAAACGACGCCGCCGACATCCAATCTGCTGCTGTTGCTGCACCGTTGGCGATGGGTGGAACTCCACGTCCCGCCACGAAAAAGCCTGCACTTTCTTTAACGCGCGACTGCCAACCGATGTAGAGGTACCCAATGAAAGAAAGACTAACCAATAAAATAGTCCAGATTTCAACTGACATTCTTTCTCTCACTCATCGATATCGTATTTGCGATCGAGCTTGTCCATCTGCACGGCGTAGATGAAAATCAGCCCTACAAAGACAAAAATAGAACCCTGCTGTGCCATCCAAAAACCGAGGGGAACGTTACCAAAACGCACCGCATTCAATGGCTCAACTAACAGAATGCTAAAAACGAGGGATACTAGCGCCCAAACGATCAAAAGATTCCGAATTAAAGCAGTATTGGCTCGCCAGTAAGCCTGACGTTTATCTTGATGCATAGATTTTTGCGGTTGCCAGAACCTCAAAAGAGAATAACTTGATTAGATTATCAGGAGTGGACGCGATCGCGCTCTTTTGATGCAGCCACCTAGCAGCGAAACATCTCGTAAAACTAAACGTAAAATCCCGGAGGGAGATAACTTCAGTTCCTACAAAATCCGGGTTTTTGAAGATTTACACTTACCTGCTCAGCGTATACCGCAATGCTCCAGCTTCTTAAACTTAGGAAGTGGCAGAAAATCCGCGATCGCTTCCGAGTAAATACATAAATTGGGATTCTAAAAACAAAATGCAAAATTTTGTAAGAATTGGGATGAATACTCTGCATTATTTGTCGGAAGCGATGGGAATACTAATAAAAGATAACGGGGAGTAAACATCCAAGAGGGCTACTGTGAACAATCCCAAGCATCCAAGCGAACCGACTGAGCCGCTGGCGAAAGCAGAGTCCGAACTCAATGCATTTTTTAACCTGTCCCTCGATCTCTTAGGCATTTGCGGGCAAGATAGGTACTTCCAGAAACTCAACCCCGCCTGGGAGAGCGTTTTGGGCTGGACGCTGGAAGAATTGATGTCGCGCCCTTGGATTGAATTTGTCCATCCAGATGATGTTAATGCAACGCTAACCGCATCCGGAGAATCTGCTGACAATGCGATCGCTCATTTTGAAAATCGCTATCTCTGCCAGGATGGCAGCTATCGATGGCTGTCTTGGAGAACGTTACCGCATCAAAATGGATGCTTCTATGCAGTTGCCAAAGATATCACCGAGCATAAAGCCGTTGAGTTAGAACTACAACAACTCACCGCCCAAGTTAAGCAACAATCCACAAACCTCGACCAAATTCTCTCAGCTTCTCCAGATCAGATTTATCTGATCGATAGAGCGGGAAAATATGCCGATACTAGCGTTGCAGGTGCCAAGGCACTGGGGTTCCAGCGTAGTGACATAGTGGGGAAGACATGGCAAGAACTCGGCTTGCAACCGGAAAATATGGGGTCAATTGAAGCGCACCATCAGACAGTATTTTCTACTGGGCAACCGATGACTGGCGAAGCTTACCTTCCCGCCATCGAGGGTTTCAGGCACTACGAGTACAATATCACCCCCATCCATAATCCAGATGCCAGTGTGGATGCAATCCTCAGCACTGTCAGAGATATTACCAGTCAAAAGTGGGCAGCCGCCGCCCTAAAAGAAGCCAACGAAGAACTAGAAAAGAGAGTAGAAGAGCGTACAGCAGAATTACAACAGGTCAACGAGCAACTCCGGGACGAAATTAGCCAAAGCCTGCGACACGCTGCGCTAAGCCAGCGTGCAGAAGCAGCACGGCGCGAGAGCGAAGAAAGATTTCGTCGAGTTTTTGATGATGCTCCTATCGGTATCACCTTAGTCAGAAAACCTGACTATCGGTTTTTCATGGTAAATCGAGCCTTTTGTGAAATTTTGGGTTACACGGAGTCAGAACTGACAACCCTCGACCTTTTTGATATTAACCATCCTGAAGATTTGGAAACAGAAACGCCTTATCTCAAGCAAATCATTCAGGGAGACATAGACAGCTATCAGCTTGAGAAGCGTTATATCAAGAAAAATCAAGAAATTTGCTGGGTGAAGTTAACGGCAACAGTAATTCGGAATGAAATTGGAGAAATCCTCTATGAATTAGGCATGGTTGAAGACATCACCGAGCGGAAACGAGCCGATGCTGAAATTCGGAATGCGATGGAAAAAGAACGGGAACTCTGCGAACTGCGTTCTCGCTTTGTTACCACCGTATCCCACGAATTTCGCACCCCGTTGAGCATCATCATTCTATCTGCCAGATTACTAGAACGTTTCCCACATCAAGCAAGTGAAGAAAAAAAACGCGAGTATTTTGCTCGCATTCAAGCAGCTGCCAAAAATATGACCCATCTATTAGATGATGTGTTGTTTATTGGTAAAGCCGAAGCCAAGAAGCTCGCCTTTAATCCAGCACCTTTAGATTTAGAAAAGTTCTGTCATGACCTCGTGGAAGATATCCAAGTGACAATTAGCAAGCAACACGCGATCGCTTTCGCTTGTCAAGGTCAAAGTACCCATTTTTGTATGGATGAAAAGTTGCTTCGGCAAATTTTTACTAATTTGCTTTCAAATGCCATCAAGTATTCCCCGAAAGGCGGCAATATTCAGTTTGACTTAGTTTGCGACCAAGGAACAGCAGTTTTCTACATCCGAGACCGAGGAATCGGCATTCCTCCCGAAGCCAGAACGCGGTTATTTGAATCTTTTCATCGAGCTGATAATGTGGGGACGATTCCGGGTACCGGATTAGGACTTTCTATCGTTAAAAATTGTGTGGATTTACACGGTGGAAAAATTTTAGTAAACAGTGAAATTGGAGTGGGAACAACCTTTGCTGTTACGCTTTATTCAAGTAATTGTGGCTCTAAAGTAGAGGCAATTAATTCTCTTGTTCAAGCTTCCTAAAATTTATAAATTATTTGTATAAAAATAATTTATAAAATCAAGGCATTCATTTAAATTTGAGCTTAGATATTTCCTCCCTTCTCTAGGAACTGCTTCAAAATCTCGCTGGGTTTGCGATCCCATGTATCGATGTGATTGTAAATTAACCCATCTTTATTAAGGTTATACGTAGAGTAGCCATTAAAAAATAGGCGAGGTTTCCACGGAAGGCGCAAAACACCGCGCACAGTCCAATTTGCCCTAATCGTCTCTTCATCTTTCTGCTCCACATCATGAAGATCGAAAAATATTTCTGTAAAAAATAGCTGCGCGTGAAATCGCAACGTCCAAAAGATAATCCGATAGTTGAATTTCCATTTAAATTTATTCACTGGATCTTCAAAGTAGATATCGTGCGTATAAATGTCGTAGGAAATATCTCTTTCAAAAAGCATGGGTAGATCCTTTTTAAGCGTTTCCACCACTTGTTCTACTTGTAATTGATATTCCACCCGCATTCTCTCCTCAACCAGCGGCACAGTGATGATTTTAGCGTTTTTTTAAGTTCTTTTTTTGCAAAAAACCGGATTCTAGACCAGCTGCGATTTTACATTGATTTTCAGCGATTGCTTCTTGTCTATGGATGCGATCGCTTACAAAGTAATAAAAGATCCGAAATTCTACAGTAGACGGTATCTCCAGCTAATGCTGTGTCAGGGGGTTAGCGACAAAAATTTCTAGTCAAAAGTCTTCTGCCTAAAAATAAACTGATAGTTGCTGTCTGGATGACCAGCTAGCTATCCGTAATTTCTCTGAAATCTGTCGATTAACACATAAATAGTCAAAGTCGATTGTTTGCACAAATTGTAAGCAAATTGTTACCTTATTCATGAAAATCAACAAATATATGAAATATTCCAAGATAAGATACAAATTGAATATTAAATGTAAAAACTATTACAGCCATAAATCTTGATGCTAAAATTTGTGCAAAATTTTTTGTCAAAAGATTTTATTCCCCACGGGCATTGTTACCTGTGGAAGCCTGGATTAGTGTGGCTGCACATTACATCTGATATTTTGATCGCAGTCGCTTATTATTCGATTCCAATCATGCTGGTATATTTTGTCTCCAAAAGGCGAGATATGCCCTTTTATGGGATATTCCTGTTGTTTGGAACATTCATTGTTGCGTGCGGTACGACGCATCTAGCAGAGGTGGCGACGCTGTGGCATCCGTATTATTGGTTATCAGGATTCTTGAAAGCCTTTACGGCTGGGGTTTCTGTGTATACGGCGTTGATGCTAATGCCCTTAATTCCTCAAGCACTTGCATTTCCTAGTCCAGCGCTATTGGAAACTGCCAACAACACACTAGAAAAGGAAATTGCCGAGCGCCAAGCCACTGAAGAAGAACTACGAAAACTCACATTAGAGTTAGAAAGACGAGTTGAAGAAAGGACTGCGGCGCTACAATCTGCCAACATCTTGTTACAACAGGAAATTGTCGAACGCCAGCAGACAGAAGCGGCGTTACGGGAAAGCGAAGCGCAATATCGTCGCATTGTCGAAACCACGACTGAGGGAATCTGGGTTCTCGACACCGCAGGCAATACATCTTTTGCGAACAATCAGATGGCCCAAATGCTAGGCTATACCATCCCTGAGATGCTAGGTCAGACTTTATTTGCATTCATGGATGAAGAAGGTCAGGCGATCGCGATCGCTCAGATGGAACGTCGCCGCCAAGGAATTAAAGAACAACATGACTTTAAATTCACCCGTAAAGATGGCTGTAACTTGTGGGCGATTGTTGCTACAAATCCCATCTTCGATCAAACAGGGCAATACATCGGTGTCTTAGGAATGATTACCGACATTACCGAACGTAAAGCCGCCGAGGAAGCCTTACGGCAATCGGAAGCGCAATTGAGACAACAAACAAACCAGCTAGAACAAGCTTTTCGAGAACTTCAACAAACCCAAGCGAAGCTCGTTCAGAGCGAAAAAATGTCCAGTTTGGGGCAGTTAGTCGCCGGAGTTGCTCACGAAATTAATAACCCAGTCAACTTCATCTACGGCAATATCACCCACATCAGCGACTATACTCAGGAACTGCTCAACCTGCTGTCCCTCTACGAGAAACACTATCCTCATCCGGTTCCTGAAATTCAAGCCTATGTAGAGATGAGCGACTTCCAATTTATGAAGAACGATCTCCCAAAGCTGCTGGCGTCGATCAAGGTGGGGGCAGAACGCATCCGCCAAATTGTCTTGTCGCTGCGTAACTTTTCCCGACTGGATGAAGCGGAAATGAAAGTCGTTGATATTCATGAGGGAATTGAAAACACTTTGCTGATTTTGCAGCATCGCTTGAAACAAGTCGGAGGCACTTTAGGCATTCAACTGGTCAAAGAGTATGGCAAGTTGCCGCTAGTCGAGTGCTACCCAGGTCAGCTCAACCAAGTGTTTATGAATATTCTCAGTAATGCAATTGATGCCCTCGAAGAGGCAATCGGGAATGGGTCATGGGTTGTGAATCATGGGGAAGAAAGTACCCATGAACAATTACCTACGATTCGGATTCACACTCAAATGCTAAACACCAATCAGGTAGCAATCTACATCGCTGATAACGGCCCTGGTATGAGTCAAGAGGTGCAGCAACGAGTGTTCGATCCGTTCTTTACCACAAAAAGCATCGGCAAAGGCACGGGGTTGGGGTTATCCATTAGTTATCAGATTGTGGAAAAACACGGTGGTCAATTAAAATGTATTTCCGCAGCGGGACAAGGGGCAGAATTTACCATCGAAATTCCCATTCACCAGACCAGTCGGCAGCCTGCTTTAGTGAAGCCATCTGCCTTGTTTTTAGAGCCGTATAAATCTTGATAAAATTTATAAAAAATTAGGCAGCTCTCTGCTAAAGACAATAAAATCCCCGTATTTTCACGGTTGCTGAATTTTGCAGTTGCTCCAGCTAGAATACAAAAATTTAAATAAGCAGCATTTTTGCTACCGAGCCAAGTTGTAAATAGATTAATTAAATAATCTTTGTGATCCTGTATACAGACTAACTTTCTACATCTAAAAATTAATAAAATTAAAAACTTATTAAGGGAATTTGTGACAGAAAAACGAAATTTTTGTGACTTAGATCCCTCAAGAACCTATGTAAATTAAGGTAAAAGTAAAAATTAAGAATATAAATATAGCTAACCCATCTGCGGAAAAACAGAATATGGTAAACCTGAGCCGGATAGGTATATTTGAAGCTATATCCCAAAAAATAACCAAAGCTAGTGCCAACAAAAATGTCGCCAGCATCGAATCTGGAGAAATATCCTGGGTGAAAGCGCCTATGCCTAGCCACGAAGCAGCAAGGCTGAAAGCCCTCAGGCAGTATGAGATTCTTGATACCGATCCCGAACAGGCTTTCGACGATCTAGCTCGTGTGGCTGCACATATTTGCGGAACACCGATTGCGCTGATCAGCCTCGTCGATGCGAATCGGCAGTGGTTCAAGTCAAAAGTCGGTGTGGAAGTATCAGAAACACCGCGAGATATCGCCTTTTGCTCCCATGCTATTCTGCAACCCGATTTGTTTATCGTCTCAGATGCACTAACCGACCAACGGTTTGCTACGAACCCTTTGGTAACGACTGACCCCAATATCCGCTTTTATGCAGGTGCGCCTTTAATCACACCCGCCGGTTATGCGCTGGGAACGCTGTGCGCGATCGACTTTGTGCCGCGTCAACTCAAGCCTGAGCAGCAAGAAGCCCTCTTATCACTGAGTCGTCAGGTCGTAGCGCAACTGGAACTAAGACGTAATTTAGTAAATATGCGACAAGCGATCGCCGAGCGCTTGCAAGCAGAAAGTCTCTTAGCTAGTCAGAAGCGTGTACTGGAAATGATTGCTAGAGGAGACTCTCTCAATAGCGTCCTGAACGTCTTATGCCGCAATATTGAGAAACATTCCAGTAAAATGCGATGTTCCGTTCTACTTCTGGATGAAAATGGGCGCAATCTCCGCCATGCCGCAGCACCTAGTCTTCCAGAAAGCTATAATCGTGCCCTTGACGGAATCGCCATTGGGTCGCGTGTTGTTTCTTGCGGGACAGCTGCCTATTGGAAAGAGCCTGTAATTGTCTCAGATATTGCCATCGATCCGTTGTGGCAAGATTACCGCGAGTTAGCGTTGAGCAACGAACTGCGAGCTTGTTGGTCTACACCAATTCTTAATTCGGATGGCAAGGTGTTGGGTACTTTTGCCATGTACGACTCCCAGCCTTGCACCCCTAATTCTTATGATTTACAACTGATTGAAATAGCAACAAACTTAGCAGGAATTGCCATTGAGCGCCAGCGGACAGAAACCGCACTCCAGAAAGCGCACGAAAAGCTAGAAAATCGGGTTTGGGAACGAACCCAAGAGCTAGAAAAAGCGAATCAGACATTACAAGCCGAAATGGAAGAGCGCCAGCGTGCAGAAGCGGCGCGGCGGGCATCAGAAGAGAGATTCTTTAAAGCCTTCCGTTCCACTCCTGACGCAATCACTATCAGTACGCTGGCAGAGGGACGCCTTGTTGAAGTCAACGATAGCTTGCTAAACATTACTGGTTATACCCGCGAAGAAATCATCGGTCGCACCACAGTTGAGCTGAAGATTTGGGCAAATCAGGAGCAGCGCGATCGCATGAAGCAGATATTGCTGGAGGAAGGGTCTGTTCGCAACATAGAATTTACCTTCCTTACAAAATCAGGTGAGGCGCGTGTGGCATTACTATCAGCAGAGATTATTGACTTTGACGATCAGCAATGTCTCCTCGCTGTGAGCCGAGATATTACCAGCCGCAAGCAAGCGGAAGAAGCACTTAGAGTACAACAAGAGTTTCTTCGCAATGTGATTGACTCCACCCCAAATTTAATTTTTGTCAAAGACTGGGACGGAAAATTTACTCTGGTTAACAAAGCATTAGCAAGTATTTATGGAACAACCGTTGAAAATTTGCTTGGCAAAACCGATGCAGATTTCAATCCGAATTTTGAGGAAGTAGAACGGTTTCTCTCTGATGACAGAGAAGTGATAACAGGAGAAACGGAAAAAATCATTTCTGAGGAGACCCTCACCGACTCTACAGGCAACGTGCGTTGGTTTCAAACCACTAAGAAGTCTCTAGTCTCGCCAGATGGAAAAGCCCGACAAGTGCTGGGTGTTGCTACAGATATTAGCGATCGCAAACTGGTAGAGGATCTATTAATCCACGATGCCTTTCACGATAAGCTGACAGGTTTAGCCAACCGCGCTCTATTCATGGAGCGGCTCGGACATTTGGTTGAGCTGACAAAACGGCGTCAAGATTACTTGTTTGCTGTACTGTTTCTGGATCTCGATCGCTTTAAGGTGATTAATGACAGCCTTGGACATACAATCGGCGATCAACTACTTGTCGAAATCGCTTACAGGCTCCAGAGGTGTCTGCGTCCTGGAGATATGGTTGCCCGTCTTGGGGGAGATGAGTTCACGATTCTTCTAGAAGATATTCAAGATGTGAGTGACGCCACCCGCGTTGCGAACCAAATTCAAAATGAACTCGCTTTACCTTTTAACCTAAACGGGCAGGAAGTCTTTACCAGTGCCAGTATTGGCATTGCCTTTAACACTACAGATTCTCACCAGCCGCAAGACCTCTTACGCGATGCCGACATTGCCATGTATCGTGCTAAGGCATCGGGTAGAGCGCGTCATGAGGTCTTCGACATGACGATGCACACTCGCGCTGTGGAACTTTTGCAGTTAGTAACTGACTTGAGGCAGGCTGTTAATCGCCAAGAGTTTCTACTTCACTACCAGCCCATTGTTTCGCTCTCCACAGGTCAAATTACTGGATTTGAAGCTCTAGTGCGCTGGCAGCATCCAGAACGCGGTTTGATTTCTCCAGCTGAGTTTATTCCAGTAGCAGAAGAAACTGGACTAATCGTTCCTATCGGTTGGTGGGTATTACAGGAAGCGTGCCGTCAGATGTATGTATGGCAAAAACAACTTGTTAATGATTCATCATCCGGTGTTCCTGGCAACAAACCATTAACCATCAACCATCAACCATTAACTATTAGCGTAAATCTATCGAGCAAACAGTTTACGCAACCTCATCTCGCTCAAGCAATCCATCAAATTTTAGAAGAAACAGGTTTAGATGCTGGCTGTTTGCGGTTAGAAATCACTGAAAGCGCGGTGATGGAAAATGCTGAATCTGCGATCGCGACCCTCTTAGAATTGAAAAAACTAGGCGTCCAGATATATATTGATGACTTCGGTACGGGTTATTCATCTTTAAGCTATCTGCACCGATTTCCGATTGATACGTTGAAAATCGACCGCTCTTTCGTCGGTAGAATGAGCAGTGATAGCGAGAATTGGGAGATTGTCCGTACCATTATCACACTGGCTCACAACTTAGGTTTGGATGTGGTGGCAGAAGGAGTAGAAACAGCAGAGCAACTTGCCCAACTCAGAACCCTGCAATGCGAGTATGGACAAGGTTACTTTTTCTCCCGACCTCTGGATGTTGCAGCCGTGGAGACCTTCATGGCGGTAGAGCATCAGTGGTGAGCAAAATACGCTGTTTTGTTCTGAATAATGCGGATTTTCCTAACACCCGTACAGAGACAGTAACGGGAGCATCCCCTGAATTGCGTTCCGGGTCTTGGCGTATGCGTTCTCTTTGCTGCTGGTTTTCCCCATAAATTTAATAATTTTTTGGGTTCAAATTAGAAAAAATAAATACAATAAGTATAAATACATATTCAACCGAAAAAGGTTGGAGTTAGCCATGAACAATGTGCAGTACGCTTTTGTACTTCGACGACTGGCTACTATTTTGGCTGTAGCGATTTTGTCTTTGAGCCTGACAGCAGCCGTCACCGGAATTCTTCTATCTTTCTATTACGAACCGACCGCAGGTGGAGCCTATAATTCCTTAAGGGAAATCAAATCAGAGATTCCCAATGGTTGGCTAATTCAGCGTCTCCATGAGATTGCTGGAAATGGATTAGTCGGGACTTCTCTGATAGCGATCGTTGTGATGTTTCTGGGTGAAAAATTCCGCCGAAGCTGGTTGACCGCTTGGATTAGCGGAATTTTATTAACTTTGGTGGCGATCGCGCTTGGTTGGACTGCCATGCTTCTTGACTGGACACAGATGGGATACTGGCGTTTCACTATCGAATTAGGCACGGTAGAAGCCGTCCCTGGTGTTGGTTCCCTACTCCGAGAAATCCTCACGGGGGGTGGAGCCATCAATACGGTAACAGTTGCCCATTTGTACACGTTGCATAGTTACATTCTTTCAATTGGGGCGCTGATTCTGGCAGTGATTCATCTCGGAGGGCTACTGCTACAAGAAAAAGAAGAGAAGCAGACGCTAATAGAATCAGAAGCAAAATTAAGCTGACATACATCTAAATCACCCAAAAAAACTCAAACGTCTATGTCCGTCCCTCACCAACTGGCGGTTGGCAGCAATAGACAAGCCATTGTCATCGGTGGCAGTATGGCTGGGCTACTGGCAGCGCGAGTGCTTGCCGAACGCTTTGATCAAGTGACGATTATTGAACGCGATCGCATCCCAGACAAACCGGAGACACGCCGAGGTGTACTCCAAGCCCACCAAGCTCACGTTCTGCTGTTGCGGGGTCAGCAGATTTTAGAGCAAATGTTTCCTGGATTGGGTGCTGAATTAGCGGCTGCTGGCGCTACTGCTTTGGACTGGACATTAGACTGTCCCATGCTAGATTTTGGCGGTTGGGCACCCCGCTTTTCCTCTGGACTGGTGACTCGTGCCTGTAGTCGGAACCTGCTGGAGTGGATGATTCGCCGCCGACTGGCTGCTTACAGCAATGTACGCTTTCTGGAAGAATGCCAAGCAACCGAGTTGTTGTCCGACACCAGCAAAACTAAGGTAACGGGCGTACAGGTGCAATTTCACCACCACGGGCAAAACACTAGCGCCGCAGATGTAGAGACGCAAAATTCCGCGTCTCTACCAGCCGATCTGGTCGTGGATGCAACTGGACGGAATTCCAAAACCCCTGAGTGGATAAAGGTATTAGGTTACGCACCACCTCAGGAGACAGTCATTAACTCATTTTTAGGCTACGCCAGCCGTTGGTATCAACGCCCAGCGGATCTCCAAAACGATTGGAAATCAATCCTGGTGTCGTCTAAACCAGGGGAAAACTCTCGCGGTGGGCTGCTTTATCCCTGTGAGGGTGACGCTTTTGTTCTCACCTTAGCTGGCGTGGGTCGAGACTATCCACCCAGCGACGAAGCTGGTTTTTTGGAATTTGCCCGCAGCTTGCGATCGCCCATTCTCTACGAAGTGGTCAAACAAGCCCGACCGATTTCACCCATCTACTGTCATCGCGGCACAGAAAACCGCCTGCGTCACTACGAACAATCCAGACTGCCAGAAAACTTTGTCGTCTTAGGTGATGCCGTCTGTTCCTTCAATCCTATCTACGGTCAAGGCATGACCGCGGCGGCGATGGCTGCATTAACGCTGGAGGAGTGCTTAAAAGTGCAATTTCAGCGTCACTCTCAAGACGATTTAACGGGTTTAACGCGGCGCTTTCAAAAGCAACTGGCTAAAGTGAATCATATCCCTTGGCTGATGGCGACCGGCGAGGATTTCCGCTGGCCTACGACCGAGGGCGGTCAACCCGATCTGAAAGCCCGATTTATGCAACGGTATCTGGATCGTGTGAGGTTAATCACGATTGAGAGTCCCGTCGCGTTCCAAGTTTTCATAGAAGTCTTGCACCTGCTGAAACCACCCACGGCGTTGTTTCAGCCTAGTATCTTAATGCAAGTGCTAAGGCAGGTAATCACTCGGCGTCAGCAAAATCAAGCGAATGTTAATGAACTATCTCTTCCGAACCTGCCGTCTTCTGCTGTTGATTCGTTAACCTGAAGAGTGTTCGCATCGGCGATGAATCGCCGATGCCATGATTACAACAGCAAAGGAGGTATCTATGTCTGTGCTAGAGGGTTCTTGGAAGCACGAATATATCACCAGCAACGGAATTAAGCTGCACTACGTCACCCAGGGAGAAGGCCCTTTGATGCTGATGCTGCATGGGTTCCCGGAATTTTGGTACTCCTGGCGGCATCTAATCCCCGAATTTGCCAAAGATTATAAAGTCGTCGCCCTCGACTTGCGCGGTTATAACGACAGCGATAAGCCAGCAGACCAATCGGCTTATGTGATGGATGAATTTATTAAAGATGTTGAAGGGGTAATTCAGGGACTCGGATACTCTAGCTGCGTGCTGGTGGGTCATGACTGGGGGGGCGCGATCGCTTGGAATTTTGCCTACTCATATCCCACGATGGTAGACAAGTTGATTGTGCTAAATCTGCCTCACCCTGCCAAATTTGCCGAAAATATGCGTAATCCTCAACAACTGTTACGCAGTTCCTATATTTTCTTTTTTCAGCTACCGTGGCTACCAGAATTTCTCTTACAATCCTTCGATTACCAATCCATTGAAACGGCTATCACGGGTATGGCTGTTAATAAGAATGCCTTCACCAAAGCCGATCTGGATGCCTATAAACAAGCTGCTGCAAAACCCGGTGCCCTGACAGCCAGCCTGAACTATTATCGCAATCTTTTTCAGCAGAGAATGCTCAGTCAAGATTGGAGTATTCTCCAAGTTCCTACCCTAATGATTTGGGGAGAGCAAGATACTGCACTTGGTAAAGAACTGACTTACGGAACTGAAGCGTATGTCAAAGACTTGACGATTAAATACATCCCCGACTCTAGCCATTGGGTTCAGCAAGAGAAACCGCAACTGGTTACTCAATATATGAGGGAGTTCCTTTCATTTACCAACAGCTGATCGATAGTTGATTCTGTAACTTTTTAAATTAGCTCACTTTGCTGCTGAGATTAACACTTTTGAGCCAATTAGAGATTGGGAAAAGTCTAACCATCTTGCTATTAACTTTCAAAGTGTCAATCAAGAGGCTGAAGCTGCTTTTTAAATTTTAGACAGCTCCAGCCTCAAACCGACAGATTGCCAATCTATTAAAATCTTACCAAGCATCTGTCTGAATGCAACTCAGACAGCGAATCTACTTGCTTCCACATCTACAACAAATAGCGATGCTGTTGGCGCAGCCGCAACGATTAACTCACAATTTTTGTGATGTGGGGAAAATGCGATCGCGCCCCTCCATCCTCCAACGCAAAACCAGACACAATAGTTAACATACTGACAAAAGAGCATTTACAATCAAAGACTGCCCCTAAAAGTTCCTTACCATGTCCTCAGATGATATCCGCGCCACGCGGTTAGAGAAAGTCGAACAGCTAAAGCAACTGGGAATGAATCCCTACGCTTACCAGTGGGAATCCAGCCACCATGCGGCGCAGTTGCAGGAAAAATACGCAGATTTGCCAAGCGGTGAAGAAGTTGAAGTAGAAGTCGCCATTGCTGGACGCATTATGGCGCGTCGCGTCTTCGGCAAACTTGCCTTCTTTACCTTGCAAGACGAAACTGGCTCGATTCAGCTGTATCTGGAGAAGAAAAGAATCGATGAAGGAATGGCGGATGTCCCGGATGCCTTTAAACACCTAAAGGATCTAACGGATGCCGGGGACATTCTGGGAGCCAAGGGGACAGTTAAACGCACGGAAAAGGGTGAGCTATCGGTTTACGTCAAGCAGTACGCGATTCTCACCAAGTCGCTGCTGCCTTTACCGGATAAGTGGCATGGATTGACGGATGTCGCCAAGCGCTACCGTCAGCGTTACGTGGATTTGATTGTCAATCCGGAAGTGCGAGAAACTTTCCGACGCCGCGCTCTGATTACCGCCGGAATTCGCCGCTATTTGGATAAACTCGGTTTTATTGAGATTGAAACGCCAGTGTTACAGGGAGAAGCTGGTGGTGCGGATGCGCGTCCCTTCGTCACCTATCACAACACGCTGGATATGGAGTTGTATCTGCGGATTGCCACAGAACTTCATCTGAAACGGCTGATTGTGGGTGGATTTGAGAAGGTGTTCGAATTGGGGCGGATTTTCCGGAATGAGGGGATTTCTACTCGCCACAATCCCGAATTCACCACGATTGAGGTTTATCAAGCCTACGCCGACTATCAGGACATGATGGCGCTGACGGAGGGAATTATTACCACTGTGGCGCAAGAGGTGCTGGGGACGTTGGAAATTACTTATCAAGGCGAGCCGATTAATTTAACACCGCCTTGGCGTCGCGTTACCATGCACGACTTAGTGAAGGAGCAAACTGGCTTAGATTTTACTGCTTTCCCTACGCTGGAAGCTGCGATCGCAGCAGCAAGTCAGGCAGGTATCGGAGGCGCACAAGAATGCGAATCGATTGGGAAAATTCTTAACGAAGCCTTTGAGCAAAAATGCGAACCGAATCTGATTCAGCCGACGTTTGTGCTGGATTATCCGGTGGAAATTTCTCCCCTGGCTAAGCCGCACCGCTCGAAACCAGGATTGGTAGAGCGATTTGAGCTATTTATTGTGGGACGGGAGACGGCAAATAGTTTCTCAGAATTAACCGATCCTATCGATCAGCGGCAACGACTGGAAGCGCAAGCGGCGCGAAAGGCGGCGGGAGATTTGGAAGCGCAAGGCGTTGATGAAGATTTCCTGACAGCGCTGGAGTATGGAATGCCGCCGACGGGTGGTTTAGGGATTGGGATTGACCGCTTAGTGATGCTGCTAACGGATTGTGCCAGCATTCGGGATGCGATCGCTTTCCCCCTCCTCAAACCCGAAAAATCCGACGCCACCCCAGAATCAACCTAAGCTCTGCCCCTTCCCGACTAAGGAAGGGGAGAATTAAAAAGAACCCAACAACCTAAAAATTTCTTCCTTTTCCCTCCCAATAACCAACATTTCTCCCTAACCCTTCCCTACAAAGGGAGGGTTAGGGAGAAATAGAGAGGGGTTAAGAAAAGGTCAATCTTGCTAATTCGACACTTCTGCCATTTCAATCACGCGACCGTCCAAATCTTTTACCAAAAAATTCAATGGTTTGTCGCGGCGAATTTTGTGCTTGACGCCCCGCATTTGCACCCGCATCAGCACCATCTCTAGGCAATCGTGGTCAAAACAAACGTGGCGCTGCTGGTTTTTCTTCCCCAAACTGGCTCCAGAAATTACGTGCAGTTGGGTGTTCTTCTTGAGCTGATACCATAAACCTTCCGTACCATTCAGCTTTTGGGTAGCAGTGCTTCCTCCCAACGTGGGTGAGAGATAAAGCGGATCGATGGCAGTAGCTCCCAACGTTTGCTCGTAGTTGTAGTAGTAGTGCAGCGGCACTTCTGCGACTGGCAAATCTAACAAGCCTTCATAAAACTGTCGCGCTGTGTCTAAATCGGACACCATGACGGTATGGACTTTTGGGGCGCTGGTGAGAAACATCCACATAGCACCAGCGTAGGCTGCCAAGAGCATCACCATGATGCCTTGAGTAGACAAGAGACCATCTAGAGGTAATTCAGGGAAAAAAGCACCTAAATGAACGAGCTGAGGCAGAAGAGAAATCGTATCAATTGCTGCTAGAACCATGAACCTACAAGGCTTGAAGAACTCTATTGAAAACTAAACTTACGGTTGCACATAACACTTTGACTGTAAAGCAGTCAAGAGCGCTATTTAATTCTATCAAGCTTAAACGAGTCTCTAAAATACTCTGTAAGTCTGCCGAAGTTAATAAAACTGACGCTGCAAGTCATCCAGCTCGATACTGAGACAAAGCGATCGCTACGATTTCAGATACCCGATTTCTCTATGAAGTCGGGTATCTTGCCTTTACAAAATGAGAAAGATAATCAGAAGGATGCGAGTTTGTTGAGCGCGATCGCTATTCAATCCATCGCACTGAAGCGATCGCATCAGCTAAAAAAATAAAGGGCGATTGGCACTCTTCCCACCGGCTAAAAATACAAGTATCATTTCTATTCCTGAAAACACTAGATATATTAGGGATCGTTCCTGGATAGAATGACTCCAGTAAGTGATTCAAAATCGTGCAAATTCCTCATTTCCCTGAAAGCAATCATCCGATTGTCAAATCGCTGTTTCATTACAGCGATCAGGAATTACTGACTTTGTTTCAGCGCCATCCGGAGCAGGGGCGCTTCTTCGTAGCGCTTTTCAGTCGCTATAGTCCGATTGTTTATACCCTAATTCAGCACTTGGCGCGATCGCCTGTACAAGCAGACTACCTCTTCGCCCTCACCTGGCGGCACATCTACTTTGAGCTAGGCGGACTGGATTTGCGCGATGTTAGCGGGACTGGGATGCTAACGTTCCAGAACTGGCTGATCAACATTACTGCTGTATGTATCAACCAGGCAGAATTGCCGCCCGTGGAGTCAATTCATTACAACCTACAAGCGGCTTCCCCGCCCCTGTGGTGTTATGTCGAACAAGCGTTGGAGCGATTCCCGCCGATGCTGCGATTGATGGTGCTGATGGCGCAGACCTTTAACTGGAGTCATACGCGGATTGCCGCTTATCTCCAGGCAGAGGGAGAAACAATTTCTCCCGCACAGGTTCAAGTCAAGCTCCAAGAAGGGTATCAACTGTTAGAAGCTTCTTTACCAGAGGATATTCGCACAATTTATCTGGTAGGAGCAGCTAAGCAACAAAAAGGTGAGAAGCAAGAGGCAAGTGGAGCGATTAGCTATGAGTTATGAGGAGCGAGGGTGGTTGTTTGCAGCATTCGCCAAACTAGGCAAAAATAGGGCACAAAAAATAAAAGAGAACAATGCTAATAAATTGAGATTCTTTTCTGTTTCTTTTATCTTTTTACTGTTTACTTTTTACTTGCCGAGCAGTGCCAAAGCCGTTAGTATTGACCAACAACTCAGTATCCCCTTGAACAATGGCACCCAAGGATATGCGAGGGAAGATGCTGACCGACTGCTGCGATTGGGCGCACAGGAGGAACAGAGAGGGAACCTGGCAAAAGCAATTCCCTACTGGATACAAGCACTGGATATTTACCAACAAATAGGCGATCGGCGGGCAATCGGTCAGACATACGATTATTTAGGTCTTACTTACGCCCGCTTGGGACGCTACTTTGAGGCGGAAGATGCCCTGCGACGCCGGTTGGCGGTTGCCCGCGACGAACCAGACTTCCAGGGGCAGATTTATGGCTTAAATAACGTCGGCACCGTTTTGCTGCAACGAGGTGCCGTGCAGGCGGCTTCAGCAAGCTTTTCTGAAGCACTGGCAATTGCCCAAAGCATCAACAGCCAAGCCGGGGAAGGACTGTCGCTAAGTAATCTAGGATTGGCGGCGGCAAATAGCGGCGATTATTTGCAAGCGATTAAACGTTACGAAGAAGCCTTGATTTTTCGGCGTCGGGGGAAAGACCCGCTGGGCGAGGCGAATACAGTGAATAATTTGGGAGATGCTTATCTGGCACTCAATCAATATCGGGATGCTCAGATTTCATACCGTGGGGCACTGAGATTGGGTCGGCAAATACGCGATCGCTCAACTCAATATCGAGCGATTGATGGTCTGCTGGTCGTCTACAGCAAGCTTAGGCAGTATCAGGAGGGTTTTGAACTGCTCGATCGCCGCTTAACCTTGGCTCAGGAATCGCAAAATTTGCGGCAAGAACTAGAATCGCTCAGGTTATTTGCCCAACTTTATCAGGTCAGTGGCAACCCAGTAACGGCGCGGACCTTCTACCAACGAGCGATCGTTTTGGCGCGTACCCTTGGGGATGAGCAGGAAGAAGCACTTTTGCTCAACAATTTGGCTCAAATTCGGATTAGATAAAGCGTTTGAATCAAAAGAGAAATGTAGGGATGCAAAGCTTTGCATCCCTACATTTCTAATTATGGAAATATTAAAACGGTTAGTTCAGCAAGACATTCCCGTTTTCCTGGATAGTCATGGCATTTTTGTCAACACTGAGATCCGTTGTTTCTTCCAAAACCACCTCTAACATTCCTTGTTCGCCTGATGTTTGGGGAACGACTCTCAACAGTGCCCCATTCGGACGTTGAAAGGTCAGATTTACAGGGGTTTTCAAGCCTTGGAGCGTAATATTATCTCTACCCGGTAGTCTTCGCTGATTGGTATCGCCCAGCACCTGGTAAGTAATGGGATCGCCGGTTTGGTTGATCAGCCTGACATTCACCATCCCATTCATGGGCATCACGTTAGAAGCGGGAGATTGTAGCTGTTCCGGGGCTGGTGCTTGAATCACAGCACCCGGTTGTGTCGGCGGTGCCGTCTCAGCGCCCGGTCTTGGCGGCGCTGGGGATGTTGTCTCAGTCGCAGAACCTGGCTGGAGTGGCGGAGCGGCTGGGCAACCTGCGGGAGGACGAATGCCCGCTTGAATGTATCTAGATTCGTAGAAAATGCTAGGACAAGGATTTAGCGGCGAAGCACCCTGAGCGTTATTCTGCAATTGGTTGACATTGTTAGGAGTGGAGTTATTTTGCATGATGCGATCACCACTCGCGGGTGATTGCATCATCTGCTCACCACTTGCCGGTGGTTGCATCATCTGCTCGCCACTTGCCGGTGGTTGCATCAGGCGATCGCGAGTATCGCGCGGTTGGTCGATCTCCCCTGGAGCCGAGTTCATCTGAGCCAGCGCTGGTAAGCCAAAGAGCAAACTCCCACAAATCGCGCCTGCTAACGCTAGTGTTTTTTTGATTGGCTGATGTTTGTGAATCATGATTGATTCTCCTTTAATTCAGTTTTTTAAAAGCATTTATACTGCCCGACTTCAGCAATTTGGTACTCGTCGGGCAGCAAAAAAAGATTTAAATTCTAGTCAGTTAAAGGCGAAAGTAAAGAATTTGCTCTTTTTACTTTTGCCTTTTTCAAAAAGTTAGGCTTGCTCCCAGAGTTCTCTAATTTTGTCGGGTAAGAAGCCAGCAATTTCCTGAATCCGTTCTTCGGACAATTCATCTTTTGTCGCCGAGAACACAGCCTTAATTGCCATTTCCGGTTCTACCCCTTGCGGCAAACCTGCTTCTTGGCGAATCCGGAATAGAAAAGTATCAGCCTTAATGATCAGGGGAGGACGAATCCGGCTAAGGAAATGGACAATTGGATTGGTATCCTGCCACAAGTCAGCAATTTCGTTTTGCAGCGCCTTATCTTCTGTCGGTTCTACTGGTTCATGCAGTTCAGAAGTCACCCGATCGGCGGCTTCATTCGTCATCATATCCCGCATGGTACGGAACACAACCTCACTAATATCTCTAGCATCAAAGATATCTTCCAGTTCGCCCCTGAACATCACTTTCTCTAGGAAGGGCATATCTTTTGTGGCAATGGGAACCACAGGACCTTCCTTAAGGGCTGCTGGCGGGTTTTCCTCCATTTTTTCCAACAGGCGTTGCCCTTTTTCGGTCAGTCTGGCACTTTTAAATTTAATTAGATGAGGTGCTAAACCATCAGAGGGATCGTAGGAATTGGCAATGCGGAAGTCGAACTCTTTCGGATTAACGACATCCGTGGTATCTTCCTGATTAGCGTAAGCATTGCCAGTAAATTCAGCATCGATATACTGCTTTTGATTTAAATAATCTAAGTGCCCCATCAGGTCGGTTTCTGTGACTTGTCTACCAGCGAAGTCTGCCGCCGTGAAGGCTACTTCATGCTTACCCGGTTCGCTGTCACCTTCGTGAATTTTTTTGAGTAAAATGTAAGCAACATCTTCTCTTAAGGGTATTGTCATCAGAATCTCCTTATATTTTGAATGTCGGATTTAGTAAACGCGGCGCTTTGCCCTAAACTTTCCATAAGAAAGGACTCGTATATAACGAGTAGAGCAATTGAAACTCAAAGAGAGTTTTAAAACCACTTTTGGGTCTAAATTTGGCTAAATTGCCTTAGCCGCTATTCAAGAAATTAGTAGGTCAAGCTTGATCCCTGCATCTGCCAGGGGAAGCATTTCTAAAGTAGAGTCTTCGGAAGGATGAGGAAGGGGATGAAAGATGAATGAATTTGTCCTGGCTAATATTCTTCTGTGGCTGCCGGTAAAGTGACGGTAACGGTTGTACCTTGATGGAGAATACTTTCAATCTGGATATGACCTTGGTGAGTTTCAACAATTGCCTGCGCGATCGCTAACCCTAATCCAGATCCCGTTACCGTTGTATTTCCTGCGATATGAGTTCTAGCTGGATCGACTCGATAGAATCGGTCGAAAATGTGGGGCAGTGCCGACTCTGGAATGCCGATGCCAGTGTCGCTGACTCCGACTTGCAGATGGGGCATCCCGTGGCGTTTCGTGGCGAGGCGATTCATGGTATCGACCCATTGCAATGTCACATCAACTTTACCCCCTGCTGGAGTGTATTGCAGGGCGTTACTAACCAGATTTGTGAAGAGACGCGCCAGTTGATCCCAATCTCCCTCAATCGCAAAGGCATCCTCTTCAAATTTGGGATTTGGGATTTGGGAGGGGAGATTTTCTTGCTCAATCATTCCCATATTTAAAATTGGCAATCCAAAATCGAGAGATAGCTTGACACCTTTCTCCGCAGCGACTAGCTGTTGTTCTTCAATCACCTCCATCAACAAGGCATCAAGGTGAACTTGAACCCAAGTGCGTTGTTTCATGCCACTATCCTGCCGCGCCAGAAATAGCAGATCGTCCACCAAACGCCCTAAACGCCTGGTTAGCCGTTCTACAACCTTCAGCTGTTGTCGGTAATGGATAGGTGCCGCCCCAGATGCCGCTATCAGGTCGGGATCGTCCAGCGCCACCTGCACATTCGTTTGAATCATGGCAATCGGGTTCCGCAGTTCGTGGGAGGCGTCAGCGGTGAATTGTTTAAGCCGTTGGTAGGACTCTCTCACGGGTTCCATCGCCAAACCGGAAAGCCACCAGCCGCTAGTCGCCACAGAAATCAACATTAGTCCGGTGCCAAAAATCAAATCAACCATCAACAAGCGAGTCGGTTTGGCAACCTCAAACCAAGGATGGCTGACCCGCAGATATCCTAGTACCTGACGCCCCATTTGCACTCGTTGCGTCACCTGTCGCAAAAGCAGCTTGGAGTCCTTCGTTGCCTCCCTGGTCGAAGACCAAAATTCCGAGTCTAATATCCCTTGCCAGGAAGCCCGAACGACCGGCACGGTTTCACCAGTGCGGTTGAGATGAATGGGAATATCTAAAGGTTCGGAGAGAGTTGACCAGAGTAATTCACCTGTGGGGCTAAACCACTCTAGGTCGATGTGGTCGTCTTCAGCGGCTTCTGCATCGTTGCGAAAACTTGCTTCGACGTTGACGGATGAACTGCCATTCGGGGCGGTTTCAATCACGAGCGATCGCTGCACCACTTCCACTACATGATTGAGCGTGTCATCCACGCGCTCAATCAGCGTGTTGCGGACATACAAATAAACCCCAGTAGCAAATAGCAGTAGCAGTACCGCTGTAACAGCCGTGTACCAAATAGCTAATCGCCGACGAGTAGCTTGAAACATAAATTAACTCAATCTTTTGCCAATGCTATTCTGGCAACTCACCCAAACGTTGCTAGTCGGTAAGCGTAGCTAGGGGTAAAACTTTACTATAATCGCTATCCTCTTAAGCGCCTGCCTTTCCCAACTTCGATGATATTAAATTAGCGAAAAAATTAAGCATATAACTTCAACGCTAATATCTACTTTTTACACAAAGATACGGAGAGAAATCAATCTAACTTCGCGTACCTTTGCGTTTTCCTTAGCGTACCTTTGCGTTTCAAATATTCAATCTAAGCAACTTTAAGCAGCACTGCGTTGCCCAAATTGAGTCAGGAAGCGGAACGCCTTGACAATAGAACTCGCACAATCTCTGGGAGAAGTGTCGTAAAAAGCACGCCATGCGGCGGCTTTGTACTCGTCATAGCGATCTGCTCGTTCTGGAAATTTGTCCAACCAAGCCAAGCGTACGGCATGACCAATTAGCACATCTAGCACAATATATTCTTCTACTTGTAACTCTGGATTCGCTTGAGCGATCGCTGCCAATTCCATTAATGCCTCAATATTTACCTTTCGGTATTCCGGTGCCTGTATTTTATTGAGTAAATGCTCGATTCGCAGGGCAAAATTCTTTTCCCCTGGCGTCATTTCTGACAAAATCAAATGGCTATCCAAACGATTGCGACGCTCTAGCTTATCCCCAATTACTACACCTTTGCAGTGTTTCAGCAATCTCCAAACGCTGGGATAAAAATCTTTCGGTACTCGATTGAGTGCCCCATCTAGTTGTCGCTGTCGCAACCAACCCCCAGCAGTGGGTGCCTCTTCCTCATCGGGTTCCACCGGCACCACCCACTCAATCTCCTGTTCCTGCTGTTTAACGTGTAAAGATTCTTGCTGACGCAGCACTTGATTCATCCCCTCATACCCAGCCAATACTTGGCGCAGCCGCATTCTCACTTCAAAAGGACTTAACTGCATCAAGTGTTCGTAAGCTTCATCCTGAGTCAGGCACAACTCGTGCGCCAATTCGCTAGTCAGCAGCAGGATCAAATATCCCACCCGCAGCGTCAGCAAACCATCAAATAGCTGAGGTTCCCCCTTGATCAGGAGTCCGAGATAAATTAGGATTTCTTGAGTGAAGACGCGATCGCGAATATCCTCCCCACAGAACTCGCGGATCTTGTCCATAATTTCTGTATAAGACATCGGGCGTGCCATCAGCGACGCCTCAGTATACGCCTTGCCCACCGTAATCTGCTTGCCCCGCACCAGGATATCCGTCACCGCATCCGATAAGCCAATATCAACTTTATTCAGTAACCCAGCGGCATGACGTACCACCGTCCAGTGGGGGGACGCTTCGCTGGTGCCTGCCTTGGTGTAAACTTCATCCAGCAAATCCGCCACTGTCACTCGCTGTTCCGGCCCTCCAAAGCCGGTATCAAAATCCAATCCCTGCAACCGCACTAAGGTATGCAACAACTCGATTTGTTCGTAGATGTTTTCCGACTCCCGCAGGCTAGAGAGCAATAACCCCAAATTGGTTTCGCACTCCAGCATAAATTCTTGAGTATTACCCAGCGGCCAATTTTTATCAGGATGGCTGGTCAGGTAGTACCGTCGTGTCGCCGCATCTTGAACCGGCGATTGGGTAAACTCAAAGTCGTGTAGAAAATCAATTCGTTGTGTCCCAGATGTCAGCATCAGCTGATTCAGCCGCCCCAATTTCACTCGAACCCCATTGCATAAACCATCTTTTAGCTCCTGCATCAGTTCCAGAAGCGCCTCTGAGCCGGTTTCCAGCATTGCGTGGGTCAGCAACAACGTCATGGTAGGACGCCCTAGCTCAAACCAATTGCGCTGAATATAAGCAAGTTCGCTCTGAATTTCAGCAACTAAGAAATGGTAGTCAAGGGTCAGGTAAAACTGCTGTTGATCCAAAAATGACGGTAAGAAGACAATCGTCTCGCTACGAATACGAAAAATCCTCGATGTTGTTAAAGTCCGCAACCGGCGCACGGGTCTGCCCGTGAGTCCCAGCTTATCGTTCCGCCCAATTTGGGTATAAACCGCCGAAAGTTCTGTTGCTTGACGCACCTGAATCGGCTCCAGTTGTTGCGGCGTCTGCGTTGCAATGCCGTGGACTGCTAATTCAGCCTGTAACTTTTCATCTTCTGCCAGCAGCGCAATTTGTACCATCGGGTTTCCTTCCCGACCCACACTCAGGTGCCGTCCCAGCGGGTCAATATCTCCCACCGCGATTAACTTTTCACTCAGCATTTCTCCTAGCAGGTACAAGCTTTGCGCCCACACCAAGGGGATATTTTCATTCGGCAGGCGCGGTTGGGTGTGGGGGTTCTGTCTCTCCGCCTCAATCTTTTCCGCCGGGACATAATAAAGCTCCGGTAGCAGCCGCAAACCGTCCTGCTCAATCAGCAGAAACTCCAGGCACTCTTGATAGTCCTTAACTTGTTCCATGTCTCCTCGAAACAAGCCATCCAGAACCAGGTAGGTGAAAAATAAAGGCCATTCGCACTCAATATGCTCAAATTGCTGCAATTCCCAAGGTTCGTAGTGCAAGCGGCTGGTATCTTCCAAAACAGTTTGGTGTCCATCTCGCAAAAAGCGTTTGCACCCGTAGCGTCCCTCCAATTTGTCGATGATTTTCTGCCGGGTGCGTTCCATCAGCTCCATATTTTCCACCGCAAAGGCTGGGAAACTAATGACGCTCAAGCTAGCCGCATCCACTTCTTTGGAGCTAGATTCCCTTGGTAACAGGGATTTCAGGGTCATACGAGCGCGAGCAATTTCATCCGGCAGCACATGAATTACAGAAGCCTGAGAACCGCGCACTCCGAATAAATCCAGTCCGCTTATTGCTTCTAAAGCGGCTTTTGCCATCCCGACCGAACTGGCATTTAGTTCTGGATTCCCCCGGTTTATCTTATTTCCCCGCTCCCAAATGCCATAATCGGGGGTTCTGTAAGTTCTGCCAATGTAATAGACCAGATTTTGGACAAAGTTGACTTCGTCAATGGCGTAGATGATATGTAACCCCGATGCCGTCATCTGAGCCAGCATCAGCAGAAATAGCGAGGTGGCATCTAACTGCAAGTGTCCCCAAGCGTCATCGCCGACTACGACATCACCCGTGCTGGTGTTGTACTTGGCGTGCAGGCAGTCTAGGAGGGATTGGCTTTGTTTGAAACCCTCGACTTTGTGGCTTTGTCGCATCATACAGAACAACAGCCCCCGCATCAGCTTGACGACGCTTTGTTCTAGCTCGTAGGTGCGCCCTTTGTCTTCATCGACTTTGCGGTAAGCTAGCGCCAATCCCCAAACGGCGAGAATGCTGTAAACGTTGTCGCGTACCCAGGCATCGGTGTAGTCGCCGTGGGCGTTAATTGCAGTACTGGCGGGCAACAGACCCGTAATCGGATTTTGACGGTTGAGAATGACAGCCTTGATCTGGTGGTAGTAATCGTCTAGGCGATCGCTTAGCGGTTGTGAGGCGTTTAGCAACATATCATTCTCCTAAAGAGAGGGGTGCTGGGGGTCGTCCCCGGCAAAACGAAGAGAGTGTCAGAAATCCAGCCCAAGTGCTTTTTATTTTCGCACCAAAGCTAAAATTCATCTGCCTCGCGAAGCAGATTGCTGCGCGTTCACAATTCTTTAGTTACATTCTTGTACAGATGGTAACAAAAGTTTATTTTATGGAGTTAAGACTATGCAAACTCAAGACCGCAACGATGCAACCAAGATTGGCTTTACGCCCCAAGCTGAAAATTGGAATGGGCGTTTTGCCACGATCGGCTTTTTCATTGCCATGATGATTGAACTCACCACGGGTCAAGGCGTTCTTCACTTCTGGGGTTTGATGTAATATATTTCAGTTTTATAAATTTGGTCAATTTCAAAAGCTCACTGGGAGTTTATCTAGGAACTCCCAGTTTTTTGTTTCCCAAATAATAGTAGGGGCAGGTAAAGAAACCCGCCCCTACTATTATTTATCTCGCTAAAAAGGATTGTCTAGCGAATGTATTCTTTGAGAATACTGTTGCGATTGGGATGCCGCAACTTGCGGAGAGCTTTCGCTTCAATTTGACGAATCCGTTCGCGGGTAACGTTGAAGATTTGACCGATTTCTTCAAGAGTTTTCATGCGTCCATCATCCAAACCGTAGCGCAGACGCAGCACATCCCGTTCGCGGGGGCTGAGGGTGTCGAGGACGCTTTCTAGATCTTCCCGGAGGAGGTTTTTAGAAACTTGATCTTCGGGGGTTTCACCATCTGCTTCGATGAAGTCACCCAGACGGGAGTCTTCTTCTTTACCGATGGGAGTTTCTAGAGAAATGGGTAACTGAGCTGATTTAGCAATGAATCGCAGTTTCTCGATGGTCATTTCCATGCGAGTAGCGATTTCTTCTTCAGTGGGTTTGCGACCCATTTCTTGGGATAGAAGCTTGGTAGTTTTTTTGATCCGAGAAATGGTTTCGTACAGGTGAACAGGTAGTCGAATGGTGCGAGATTGATCCGCGATCGCTCTCGTAATTGCCTGACGAATCCACCACGTCGCATACGTGGAGAATTTGTAACCTTTTTCGTGGTCAAATTTTTCAGCGGCTCGAATCAAGCCTAGACTGCCTTCCTGAATCAAGTCTTGGAAGGATAAGCCGCGATTCATATATTTTTTGGCAATCGAAACCACCAAACGCAGGTTTGACTGCACCATTTTGTCTTTAGCGCGGCGACCTACATAGAGGCGATGTCGGAACGCTGGTAGGCGCTTCTTCACCTCTTTAGACCACTCTTCTTGTTGGGGTTCTCGCCCTAGCTGAGTAGCGAGTTGTTCCCAGACTCGCTCAGATTTCAGCACTCCCTCAGCCCACTCTATATCCTGCGGTTCCCGCTCCAGATTTTCGATCAGTTGCTCGCGCAAACGCTCTAATTCTAGTAAGTCGGCTATCTTGCGTGCGAGTTCAATTTCTTCATCGGCTCTTAAGAGACGAATCCGACCAATTTCTTGTAAATAGAGACGAATCGAATCCTCAGTGTAGTGTTTCTTTTTCGTTTGCACCCGACGACGGGATCTACTGACCTTACCAGGCTTACCTTCGTCTTCATCGGGCGTTACGTCTACAAAGTCGTCTTGATCCGCGTCTTCATCAATTAAGAGATCCAACTCGCTCTCAGGCGGAGTGATGATTTCGAGTACGTCGTTGGCCTGGGTCATGCCGAATTCCTCATGCTCCTTCAGTTAAAGACCAGAAGATGGTGTTAGTTAATCTACAAAACAAGTTAGCCAGTCGTTTACCTTGCCAGCTTTCAACGCTTGCTGACTGGCTCAATGAGAGAAAAGAGAGAATGCGCTTGCGTGCAACGCCAGCGTTCGATAACCGCGTTGAAATAGGTGTTAATGCTGGTAGTGTTCAAAACCTTTCCGATTGTAGCCTTTCTCACAAAACTTGCACGCTTTTGGTTTATTTAAACCTTCAAATATGAAGTTAATGTCAAGGCGGCTTTTCCCAATGGATAATCCGATTGGAATTGATACACCCACTCCGATCTCATCTCCTTCAACTAGCTTGTACAGGATTTACCAGCAACACTCGCTGGTTGATTTGGTGATGCCTCCAGCCAGTTGAGCGCTGTCTTTCTATAAATAGCCTATAGTTAAGCGTCAAAGGTTTGGGGAGAGTAGCACTAAGCAGTAATGAACGTTTAGGCAAAACTAGAGAAAATATTGCTTGATTTCGCATTTTGCTTAAATGCAACTCTATCCTACTGACGCTTGATGGGCGATGGGTTGCGACAAATGGCTGAATTCTATTCCGTCATTCTAATCAACAAGAGCCAAAATGTGACAGAGAAAACATCAATATATTTCGTATTTAGGTTAAAGAGGTCAACTGACTTTGCTGCCACAGCGCATCGATGGTAACAAATTGATATCCTTGCTGCAATAGTTTAGGCACTAACTGGGCGGTCGTTTCAGCCACATCTTGACCTCCATAATAGCCATCATGCAAAACAATGACCGAACCATTTTGGACTTGCCGCAAAACTCGCTGTACGACGACGCTAACCCCAGGCTGTACCCAGTCTTCCGGCACCACGCTCCACATGACAGGTCGATAGTTCCACTGCTGCAATAAATCTAAGGTCTGGGGTGTAAACAAACCATTGGGGGGTCGAACGTCACGAATAAATCGTGGATCGAGTTGACAGGCGTGTTGGATCGCCTGCTGTGTCTGTTCCATACTTTGTTTGAGGTCAGATGGACTCAGCTTGGGAAAAGCGCGATGATCGTACCCATGTAGCCCAAGCCAGTGACCCCGCCGGTAGACTTCTTTCGCAGTCGCTGGTGCGCGGTTAACGCAAACACCCAGCCAAAAAAAACTGGCGGGTATGCCGTAGTGGTCTAGCACTTTCAAGAGTTCGGGAGTGTATTGGGGATGGGGACCATCATCAAACGTGAGAGCGATCGCTCGTGAATTTCCAGTACCCGACCACAGACAACGGGGAAAGGCAGGCTGAAGAATTCGGTACACAATAGGAAATAGCGGAGCTAGCTGCATTTGCTCTTTGATGTCGTTTTTCTAATGGGTGTCAACAGACGGTGAGTCTCAAAGGTCAATTTAAACAACAAAGCCCATGTTTTGCCATACTGGCGGGAGCTTCTCTTTTATTTGCTCTCTCTGGGTGCAGCACCGTAACCACTAACCAGTATGAAGCAACCGCCCGGACAACTTTAACTTGGAAAGTCGGTTACTCGACTAATCCGGGTCGCAATCAAGAGCGAATCGAAACTTTTGGCTCTACTTCCTTACTCAACCGCAATGGGGAGAAGCCAGAAGGCGCGGTAATTGGCCCCGACGAACGGGAACTTTGGTGGTCTGCACTGCCACCACGACCCACGCTTGATGAAATTGAACAGCGACTGCAACCTGCCGAAAAGGCAAGCCAGCCAGAGATTTTGCGAGATGTGAATTACCAAATTACTTATCGCAGCAACGGGCAGAGTGTTACCTTGCCGACGAATTACGATGTCTATCGAGAGGTTGTCAAGGCATATCCTTCCCAAACGCCTTTAGAGCTGACGCTAGGCGTCAATGATTCCTCTGTGGAGAAAGCGGAACCCAAGTTTGAGAATTAAAAGAGATATTAAAAAGCAAAAATTAAGCGGGGGCGATCGCTTCCCTGTCTTTCGGCTCCTCTGCCCCCCTGCTTAATTCTTCCTGCGGACTTTAGCCACAGAGCGTTTCAAAACAACAGGCGTCTTTAACGGTTGACTACCCTTAATTAACGGCTGGTTACTCTCCAATGCTTGCAGACCATCGAGAACCGCATCTCGGATCGCCGCTTCCGGTTCTTGATTCAGCATCAGCCGAAAGTATTCGGCAACACTACGTCGATGCTCCCGCTCTAACCGAGCCTCTGTGACTAAGGCACAAAGTCGGCGAACCGCAATCAGACGCTTCAGGGGGTCTACCTGCGTCAGCTCCGTTAACCAATGGTTCAGGTTAGCTTCATCCCGATTCAGTTGACGGCTAATAATTTGCCAGACCAAGAGGATTAGGGTTGCCAGAGTGCCCAGACCTTGAAGAATTGCACCAGCAGCAATCCAGGGACTGTCAGAGTCTACCCAGATGGAAACTGCCATATAGGTGCTGAGGCTGGCAATGCCGCCACTGCCAACGGCAAGCGTTAATTGCCGGTTGGAACCACTAAAAAACCGTTGCAGGCTCGACCAGTGTACTTGCCAGTCCCACTCCTGCATCAGGTAAACCAGCAACATTACCAACACACCAGCGCCGGTAGCCAGTAGGAGCTTCCAGTTCCAGAACAGCATCACCACCACAACGGCGCTCACCACCAGCCAGCTGCCCGATCCCTGACCTGGGTGCCGGGGAAACAGCTTGAGGACTGGCATTTTTAATTGTTTCTGCGACAGAGCCAATTGGATCTGGTTTACGAGTTGTTGTCGCCAAGACGACGCCTGTGCCACGAAAGTTTCCTGCTTAAGTCAGATAGATTATACCTAACGAGTTAACTATCGTAATACCTTTTAGTCCTAAGCTCGTAGCCCGTAGTCATTCGTCCTTCGTTTTAGCAAGTTGACCAAGGACTACGAACCAATGACCGATAACCGCTCACAAACCAAAGCTCAAGTCATCGACGGTCAGACAGCCATCAAAAGCGTAGAAGGTGATCCGATAGATATTTGGTACTGCGACGCTCAGCTGAGTGTTCGGAGGAATATTGGAATCCGTTCCGGCTAGATTTGGTTCTGTCAACTCCGAGCGCCCCAGGAGTTGGTTTTGCTGGTCGTAGGCAGATAAAATTGTTCGCTGAGAACTGGTGACAAAGCCGCTGACAAAGCGAACCGGAAACTCAAAGGAAATTTCTATCAAGCCGTTTTTAGGGGCACCCATGAGGACGGTGGTGCCAGATCGAGGGGGGAAAGCGGGGTTGGAGGGATGGAGAGCGATCGCATTTCTAAACGTGAGACCCCATTGCTGAAACTGGCGCTCCACCACGTCAAAGCATTTCAAGTCTTCCATGTTGAGGCGAACGCAGGTTCCCTTATTTAAGGGGAAGCCGGAGTCAGCGCTAGCCGGCTCCTCGCTAGGAGAAGCGACAACGGTGGACGCATCGTTCGACTCAATTGTTGGTGCGGATGCGGATGCGTTAAAGTCGCTGATTTCATCCCACGGAAGACTGCATTGCTTTGCCATAACATTCTGTGAATGTACTTTTTCAAGAACTGGATCGCCGTTTATTACTCCGACGCAGATATCTCCAGACTTGACGGAGCTATCACTTGGGAGTGACGACCTGAAGCTACTAATCCCCCCTCTGTTCATTCAGCCTCCTTGACGTATGGGGCGTCTTTTACGATCTGATTCCGAGTAATGCTTCTTCCCTCAGGCAAAAAATTCCGCATTTTTAATTTCTTGTGAGGGAAGTTTTAGAAGAAATGTTCCAGTCATCAACATTGGCTGATGACCGATTGCCATCGCGATCGCACACACCCTGTTACTTAAATACGCAAAAACCCGGTGAGGGGTTTCACCCCCTACCGTTTGGATTATCTCTGATTTTTTCTAATTTGGCGGAAAAAAACCAGCGGCTGGATTGGCATAGCGGAAAGTCTTATCAACCGGCTGATGTATTTTTACCTTAATTTACATCTGCCTTTAGGGATAACTATTTGCAAAATCTTTAATTTCAAGACGGTTGTTTTATCGTTCCTTTAAATTGCGGATAAATTACAGGATCGTTGCTCCAGTTAGGCTGGGCGCATTTGCTGCTAGATCGTTTGGTCTGACGCTACCCGATGAGAAATTCTGAAACCACCTATATGCAAGCGTTTCATCGTTCAAAGTCTAAAGCAAAAATCTAAAATAGTATCAGTCACCAGCTCAACTGAGCACCGCCGATTGAAACTGGGTGTTAGGAATCAACCAGTAGTCAGACGTTCTAACACTCAACAATTCGCGACAATGAGCGCTCGTGGCGATAACAATGAGGTTTATTCATGATTCAGCCACCCGGCTTTGAGATGCAATCGATTGTCACTTCCTTGGGAAGAGTGGTGTACTACACCCCCAAGGGGGCACCTTGGCGCTCGGCGGATGCAGCCATGTCAGAGAATCTGCCCACGTTGGTTTTCCTACATGGCTTTGGTGGTGGGTCATCCGCCTACGAATGGTCGAAAGTCTATCCAGCTTTTGCAACCGATTATCGAGTGATTGCACCCGACCTAATTGGTTGGGGTCGGTCTGACCACCCCGCACGCAATTACCAGATAGATGACTACATCAACACAATTATTGAGTTCATCGAGCAGACTTGTAACGAGCCAGTACCCGTCGTGGCATCTTCTCTCACGGCTGCTTTTACAATTAGAGCTGCGATCGCTCGCCCCGATCTCTTTAAGTCCCTGATTCTCACCACACCGGCGGGTCTGTCTGACTTTGGGGAAAATTACACCCGTAGCTTTTTTGCCCAACTCGTTGCTACGCCCATTCTGGATCGCTTGCTCTATAGCACGGGCGTTGCTACGGAGGGTGGCATCCGTAGTTTCCTAGAACAGCGACAATTTGCTCGTAGCCGTCGCGTATATCAGGAAATCGTAGACGCTTATTTGCAATCTGCCCAACAACCCAATGCGGAATATGCAGCGCTCTCTTTTGTTCGGGGAGATTTATGCTTCGATCTATCCCTTTACATAACTCAGCTAAACGTGCCTACTGCCATAATGTGGGGGGAAAAGTCCGAGTTTACGGGTCCGGAAGTTGGCAGGCGGCTGGCAGCTTTAAATCCGCAAGCTGTCCGGGTTTTTCAGGCGCTTGATGATGTGGGATTGACGCCCCAACTGGAACTGCCTGCGGTGACAATCGGCTTCATCCGGCGATTTTTAGACTTGCTGGACTAGAAATGTCAAAGAAACCCATTATTTTAGAAAATAGTGGGTTTCTCTACCGCAAGATTAGTCTGGGAACCGGATATCAATGACTGTGGAATTGAAGTTATAACCTGAGCCGTCTAGTTCTACTGGAATGCCAATTTTGAGTTTGGTACCGCCGACAACCGGCCCATCTTTTGTGATTTGGGCTTTAGTACCGAAAGTCATCAGCATATCGGTACTGAAAGAATCAGGTCTAGGATCGGGGAGCGCTTTGACAGAACCATCCGGTTGCGGGACGGTCACGCTTCGGGGCAGGATCTTGATGGATTTAATCTCCATCTGTCCGGCGGGTTGATTGCGGATAATAATATTCGTTTTTTTGTCCTTCTGGAACTGGTCGATTAAAGCCTGGGGATCTCGCACATTTAAACCCCGGACAATCAAATCCATTTCTACGGGTTTTGTGGTAACGCCGACTTGGGCAACCGAACCGGAAGTGCCGGGAAAAAAGAAGATTCCTACAATAACTGAGAGAATCACTAAGGCAGCACCCACATCTAAGATGCTCACCTTGCCGAATAAGCGACCTTGAGAATCCAAAATCTTCATGCAGAATTGTCCTGGCTCTAGCTAAAAAACTGGGGAGATTCAGTAACCTCTAACTCTACAAATCACAAGGTAGATGATACTTAATCCGGCAGTCTTTTGTCAGAGTACCATGAGTGTCGCCTAGAGAGTGCTGGCAGATGGCTGGTTGTAAAGCCTTCCTGAAAAGACTGCCTAACTTAGTCTACGACACGGATGTAGCCTTGTTTCAGGCTGTCAAATACTCGGTTGACTTGGATCTGCTCTTCGGAGCTGAGAGCCGTCTTCGATAACAGCGCCGCCATCAGCCGTTGTTGGTCATGGCGAGTAATTCTGCGCGTAGTTAATAATTGCTCGACTAATTGAGCGATCGTTAGGGAGAGGCTTTGAGCTTGCATCTGGTTATCGGGGCACAGGATTCTATTTAAATTTTCGGTAAACTTGCCCTCCAGTTCATCAGGACATTCACCGAATCTGGTGATGAAAAATGGCTAAATTTTCAGGAGTACCGAATCAGTATTGTACGGGGGAGCGATCTTAGTTTGAGGCTTTGCCCAGGCTTGAGCGATCGCAAAATCTCTCGATTGTGGTTGAAGCTGCAACTTAGAATTCTCAAATCACGTCTGTTTGTTTCAGACTAATGAAAGTTGTTGTCACATTTACGCGGAGCGATCGCATTCTTATAGATTCTCTTTCGCTGGGCTGATGCCTAGAAGAAGAACAAGAACCCGAAATTGTGACTTAAAAAATGTGGTGTTGCCTCGCCTGCTTTCAGGGTAGGGAGTGTTGAAATTGTCAAGACTGGTCGCCGATCGCAACTGTCGATTTGATTATTACTCGTATTCGCTATGAAGTTGAACCCCTTGTCATTTTTTTCCCGTCGTTCCTCCCGCCGCTGGTTCTATCCGTTCCTCTCATCTGTGGTGGCGCTGTTTATTTGTGTCGGTTTGCCTCAGTCTGGGCAAGCAATCTCGTTGTTTGACTTGATTTTGCGCGGCGTCCAGGTAATTCAGCTGTCGAGTATTTCTGATAAACAGGAAGTCCAAATTGGTCGGGCAATTAATAACCAGCTAGTCAGTCGGGAGATTCGGCTGTATCGCAATCCCCAAATTGTTCGCTACGTTGAAGAGATTGGTCAGCGGTTGGTGGCGAAGAGCGATCGCCCTGATATTCCTTATACGTTTCAAGTCGTTAACGATAAGGGTCTCAATGCCTTTGCGACAATGGGAGGCTTTGTCTACGTCAACACTGGCTTGCTCACAGCAGCAGATAATGAAGCTCAGCTAGCGAGTGTCATGAGTCACGAAATCGGTCATATTGCCGGTCGTCATGCAATTGAGCAGATGCGAAAAAGTGCGCTAGCTCGCGGCGTAGCGGCAGCAGCGGGGTTGGATCGTAACCTAGCCGTTCAAATTGGCGTGGATTTGGCTCTACGGCGTCCGAACAGTCGGCAAGATGAATTCGAGGCGGATCAAAAGGGACTGCAAACCATGATTAGGGCAGGCTATGCTCCCTCTGGAATGGTGGCTTTCATGGAAAAGCTGCTCAGGGCAAATTCGGTGCCTACTTTCTTAAGTACCCATCCGGCAACCTCGGATAGGATTAAGGCTTTGGAACGTGCCATTGACCCGGAAGATGCCAACGTCGGTGATGGGTTGGATAAGCAGGCTTATAAAGCGAAAATTCGCGCCCTGACTTAAGGTTTGAGCATTTGGCGGCGCATCCGACTTACCTGGGATGGATCGATTTGCGTCACTGCTTCTTTCAGGGGTAGTTTACGAACGCGACGCCGCGCCACATTGACTTGATAAACCAAGTTGTTCGTGAGATCCAAGCCTGTCAACCAGCCACTTTTCTGGTGATAGGCACCCGTATCGATGTCAAGCCAGCCGTTGCCTTGGGCAAGTTTCCCTGGTGCTACTCCAGGCAGGGTAAAAGTGATGGTGTGACCTGTAACGATCAGTTTATCTGGGAAGTACGGCTGGGGAATGCTGTGAAATTCTTCGCGAATCCAGCAAAATTCCTCAGCGGTTTGCTTCTCGAAGGGAATTTGCGGATGGACGCCTGCATGAACCAACCAGACATCGCCTAAGTCTAAATATGTGGGTAGCGATCGCATCCACTCGATATCCTCTGTTGGAATACCCGCTTCCCCATAACTGTTCACGGTTGCATGACCGCCACTGTAGAGCCATCCTTGCAGCGCTGGGCCGTAAATTTGTCCATCGCCCAACACGTCTAATAACATTTGCTCGTGGTTGCCCAACAAACAATGGTAGGAATTTTGCTTAACAAATTTAACAACCTGAGCGCTGTGAGGCCCTCGATCGATTAAATCCCCCAAAAAATAAACCGAGTCATTTGAGGAAGGAGCGATCGCTTCCAATAAGGTCATCAGGCCTTCGTAGTGGCCATGTACATCACCAATCACAATGCGACGGGGGGTCATTTTGCTCATCCTCAATCCGATTACTCACAACCTTAGATAGCGCCTCAAAGTAAGACACTGAATCACTGTCGATCAAAACTTATACACTCATGGACATCCCTAGTCATGTCGCCCAGGTTATAGCGCGGGTGGGGGAGTGACTTTCAAACGCGACCCAGTATCATCAAATTCCATGTCTTACCAATAAACCATTGGTAATATGTTTGTTGCGTCTGCTCCGTTACAGCTAGATGCAACTTATAGCCCGTTAAAACTGATAACCACGCTAAAACTGGGTTGATTAGTAAGTCAATCAAGTAGGAGAATGTCAAAAAAGGAATGTCCTTGTATTAAGAGTTTCACGGAGCGGATGCACAGCCTGAATAGGGAACACCAAAAAAGCACTGGGAAAACCAACTAGAAATGGGAAGTTAAAAGTCAAAGGTATATTTTTAAAGCTGACTTTTAAGTTCTAAATTCTCTTCTAAGTGGTGGGATGTATCAAATTGTAAGTATGGTAGACTACATTATTAATCATATCTCGCCTAGCTTGAGTAGAACCTTCTGGGATCGGGAATCTCTCTGAAGGCGGTCGAGTGTTGGGTGAAACAGAGCGAGACAATCAATAGAAAAATTCTCTCGCTATCGTTAAATGTCAGGATTTTTTCCCTTAAAGTTCCTTGCCTCCTGTGTCTTCTACTGTGTCTTCTGCTACGCTGCCAGTTATTATTGCCCTGAAACAAGCTAGTAGTATCGCTTGGGTAAATCAGGCGATCGCTAACGTGGATACTATTCTGCTCGATCATTCCCACTGCGAACGGAAAGCAGCGGGAGTTGCTTTGAATTTGATGTTTCGCTACCCTTCTTATACTCAGTTAGTGCGGCAGCTTACCAGGATCGCCTGCGAAGAACTGGAACACTTTGAGCTAGTTAACCAGTGGCTGGAACGTCGTGGCATCCCCCTAGCTGCCCTCTCTGCGCCTCCCTACGGTGCCGGGATGAAGGCGCAAATCCGCGCTAAGGAGCCGGATCGGTTATTGGATTCTTTGCTAGTTTCTGGGTTGATTGAGGCTCGAAGTCACGAACGGTTGGGATTACTCGCCACCCACTTACCCGATCCAGAGTTAGCCCAATTTTATGGCAGCTTGACGGCATCTGAGGCACGTCACTATGGTGTTTATTGGGTGCTTGCCGATACTTACTTTGAGCGTGCTGTTGTCAACCAACGGCTGGAGGAATTAGCCGTCGTTGAGAGTCAGTTGCTGGAAACGCTGCATCCAGAACCGAGAATTCACAGCTGAAGGCAAGAAGCAGATGAAAGCTCAATATCGGGATTTTGTGATTCGTGGCTGGGAAAAGCGCGATCGCACTTTTGCGGCTAATGTCATCCATTCGGTGTTAACCGAGTATGGCTTGCCTTGGCAACCAGAGGAGGCAGATAGGGATGTTCTAGAGGTAGAAAAATTTTATCAAGATCCTGGGGGTGAGTTTTGGGTAATTGAAAAACAAGGACAAGTGGTAGGGACTGGCGCGTATTATCCAGCCAAGCGCGGGGACAGAGCGGTAGAATTACGCAAAATGTATCTATTGCCAGCTGTGAGAGGACAAGGACTGGGTAAGTATTTGTTAGAACAACTCGAAAATGCGATCGCTTCTCGTGGTTTTCAGGAAATTTGGATTGAAACCGCTAGCGTTCTCAAAGAAGCAGTCAAATTGTATGAAAGTAGTGGGTATGAACCAGCAACAGGTGTAGAGACGGCAAGATGCGATCGCGTCTATGTAAAATTCTTCCCCTTTTAATTCTTTTTCGAGTAGAGCTATAAACTAAGGGTAGAGGTAAGAAGGCTTGATAGAAAGGGCGTTCTTCTTATACCATTTCATCTGAAGGTTGCCACAAATAAATTGTTGGAAGTGGCTGCTGACAAGACTTGGGTTATTCAAAATCTGAAATCCAAAATCTAAAATGGTATTATTCTTACCTTTTCCCCTCTACCCTTTTTCTTTATAAACCTAGAATTTCTCTAGATTTTTCAACAACTTCATCCGGGTCGAAAGGTTTGGTCATATACAAGTTGGCACCCACATCATTGCCCTTTTGCCTATCAAACTCCTGACCCTTTGCCGTCAACATGATAATGTAAATATTAGGTATTTTTAGCTCATTTTTTACAGCGTTACAAACCTCAAATCCATTCATTTTAGGCATCATTACATCCAGGAAGACGAGTTCGGGTTTTTCTACCTGAATCGTCTCCAGCGCTTCCTCGCCATTGGCTGCTGTCAGTAATTCCACACCTTCATCTTCAAGCTCTTCAAGGGTTTGCTCCATGAGGATTCGGATGTGAGGCTCATCATCCACAATCAGTATTCGTTTGGTCATAATCCCTCCACTATGACGTAGAAGTATGAAACTTTTCACATTTGTCCATTCATACTTCTACATTCAAAACTTACAAAATTACCCATTTGAGATAGAACTCAATACAGTTCGGATAAATAGCTCTAGCTGGGGTAGGCAGCAGGCGATCGCTATGCATGATACCATTTGGGTTGTGAAGCACTACATTAACCCTCTCCCCAACCCTCCGATAAATTAGGGAGTTAAAAAATATTATATGTTGCAAACAAAAAAGAAAATGGTATACTGCTCCACCACAGATGCTTTTAAATCTTGAGATAGAACTAATCGAGTAGGAGTAGTGGTAGAAGAGCTAGGTAGAAAAAGCTTTTTGTTACCTTTTTCGCTCTATTCAAGTTGGCTCTCGGCTAGTAACAGAAATAAGACATTTTCCAGCCCACATTCAAATCGCAATGTTTTGACAAGATTATGCTGCTGTGAAAACACGGAATCTACAATAATCATATCGGGTTTGACTGATAATGCCTTCTCGATACACTCAGGGCCATTAGATGCTTCAACAACGCTGTATCCCTTGGCTTGCAGCACCTCAGCTAGTATTCTCAGGGTTGATTCATTTTCATCAACAACCAAAACTTTTTTCTTCGACGTTCCTTGAGACAGTAGCAATCCGATATCCTTGAGGAGTCCTTCTGTGTTAACAGGCTTGGTAAAGTATCGGTCGATGCCCAGCCGATAGCCCCTCTGTTTATCTTCAATAATTGACAGGATGATAATGGGAATGCCCATCGTCTGGGGGTCATTTTTTAGCACCGCTGCCACATCAAACCCATTAATTTGCGGCATCATCACATCTAGAATAATTAGGTCGGGTTGGGCAGTTTTAACCTGGGCAATCGCATTCATTCCATCGATAGCTTCTTTGACTTCATATCCTTCGGCTTCCAGTTCCTGCCTGAGAAGTTGACGAATGTGGGCATCATCATCAACGACCAAAATGGTTTTATGATGCTCAGAGGACGAGGGTTCCATTTGGACGAGACTCTGTTTCAATTGTCTAACGAGGATATCGATATTCATCTTCTCTACATCAGCATTGGTGCTATTACTGATGGGTAGACTGAAAGAGAAGGTACTACCCCTACCCAGCTCACTTTCTAGCCAGATTTTGCCGCCATGATGTTCTACAATTTGCTTGCAGATTGGTAGCCCCAAACCAGTTCCTTTGGGTTTGTCTGTGAGGGTGTCACCGACTTGCTTGAATTTCTCAAACACTTTATCTTGGTCAGGGGCGGCGATGCCAATGCCGCTATCGATGACGCTGACGATAATTTGATTAGATTGCTGTCTGACGCGACAGGTTACATAGCCAACGTCTGTGAACTTGATGGCATTGGAAATAAGATTGATGGCAACTTGGATCAAGCGATCGCGATCGCCCACAACTTCAGGAAGTCCCGCTTCAATATCTTTTTGCAGATGAAGCCCTGCAACTTCAACTAGAGATGAGGTGGCTGCGATTGCCCGTTCGATAATCTCTTCTATAGAAGTGGGATGCATCTGCCATTCAACTTTACCCGCCTCCATCTTGGCGATATCTAAGACATCGTTAATTATGGATGTTAGCCGCTCACCTTCAGACACAATGATATGAATATTTTCTCCCACCTGCTTGACAGTCTTTTGAGTTTTCCGATCCTCTGTTTGGAGTAAGGGAAAAATCCCAGTTTCCAATTTTTTCTTGATGATTTTGGCAAATCCGAGTATAGAGGTTAGGGGCGTCCGCAGCTCATGGGAAACCGTAGAGATAAAATCTGTCTTCATCCGATCGATTTCTTTTTCGGCAGTGATATCCCGAATTAAGATGACCGAACCGATACAATTATTGACTGCATCCTGGGAAGCATCTTTGCAAATTGCTGTTGCCACTGCTTGACCGAATCGATCATCTGCCAGTTCTATCTCTGCTATAAAGACTTCTGTGGGATGTTCTCTGGTTTGTTGTACAAGTTCTGCCACCTTCGTGTTAGATAGTTCGTGGCAATCTTTACCCGTCAGATCGATGTTTCCCAGCCCAAACATAGCGAGCATTGCTGGATTAATGCGAGTGATTTGTCCATTTGTATCCGTCACCAACAAGCCTGCTGCTAAGTTGTCAATGATAGCAGTGAGATAGGCATTAGCTTTTTGCAATGCTGCTTCCGCCTGTTTGCGTTCGGTGATGTCGCGCAGAATCGCAATATATTGTTGGAAATTCTGATTTTTCTTCTGGGAGATTGTCGCTTCAATGATGCGTAGAGACGCGAAATTTTGCGTCTCTAGAGGGGTTTGAGTGAGTATTTGTTCGCTCCGGTTGGGCCACTGCTCAGGCTCATTCGCCAATCCCGACAGGAACTCATTCAGGCGATGCCCAACTAGCTCATGGGTATTCATCTGGCACAGTTGGGAGGCGGCTGGGTTAGCCTGACGAATCGCACCCTTTTCATCCAGCACCAGAATGGTATCCGGGACGGTATCAAGGGCAGTGATAAAGAGGTTTTCCACTTGTTCCCGTGCTTCAGCGATCGCCGTGACCTGGGGTAAGCTAGTCCAGCAGGCGATCGCGATCGCGACAAACCCGACGATCATCAGCAAAATGACCAAGAGATTGTTGCTGGAACTGCTTGAACCTCTCTCTAACAAGGCTCGGATCGCCCAGCCTATTGTGGTAGCGCCACAGACCAACACCAGCAGGATGATTACTTGAAATGCCACAAAATCTTTGCTCTGACGGTGCTGCGCCCGATCTCGCTGAATCCACCAGGCTGGGTGAAAGGGTGGAAACGCAATACGACCGATAGCCGCATCCGCTGCCAAAACGGCGATGGGAAACAGCAGCCCAATCAGCACGTCTTGCCAACTCCAACCTAAACCTCCCACTACCAAAACAACCGCTTCTACCAGGAAAAAGCCTCCAGACCACCACGACCATCGCACTTCTGGTCTGTCTCGGCGCAGCCATAATGCCAGGTGGACTACCATGATTGATGCCAACCAGCTAGTACCCGTTACTACCACGATGCGGGAGATATCTCCCCAAATCAGACAGATGAGGCTGATTACAAGGCTAAATACAAGACCCGGTTGCAGGACACCTGCCCTTGAGACAATGGCGAAGACGGGTGAAAGCAGTCCGTCTAGGGCGAGTTGGTACAAAATACGGGGAGAGTTGGAAACGCAAGTGGCGCAGGTGAGAAGACAGCTGGAGGCGATTAGGAGTGTGACGATTGAAGAAGCTGACTGACCCCAGAAAGGCTGGGCAGCCGTTAATAGGGTCAAGAACGTGTCTTCGCCAAGCCCTTGTTGTACGGGCACCAAACGCATGACTATCCAGGAACCGCCCACTAGGACAACTGGAATTAGCCAAGCAGAGAAGATCAGAAATCGTAAAGTTTCATGAGGGCGTCGGCTATCAGCGACAAAAGAGGAAGCGCTTTCACAGCCGTAGGCAAGGTAGGCGGCAAAGAAGTACCACTTGGCCCAGTCTGCAAAAGTTAGCGTTGACCAACTGGTGGGGAAAAAACCAGGGCTAGCTGGAGAGACGGCTAACCACCCGATCCCTTGAGTGCAGAACACAAGTAGAAATCCGGCTGCCGGGAGAATGAAAAATAAGTGCAGAATCCCCAAGGCGCGGGTGCCGCTAAACGCCAGAATATAACCCAGTAGCGTGAATCCAATTTTGAGAATTATTTCGGGGCAAGTAATGCCCAAAGGTTCCAGGTTGGCTTCGATCAGATTTGTGAAGATGATCGCGTTGACTGGCAGATATCCTGCCCAAGCGATGAAGTATGCGATCGCTCCGTAACGACCCAGACCGGGATAGTTTCTCAGTAGCCGGGTTGTATAGTTCGGCGTTCCGCCTGACATCTCCGGCCAATGTTCCCCTAAACGCTTCACCTGTAGGTTCAGCAGCACCCCCACGATCGTTGCGGGCAACCACACGAAAAGGGCAGACGACCCAAGAGCAGCGTGCATCAGAGGTGCCGTGCCAATCCATCCCAGATGAGTCGTCAGACCGAAACCCCAGGTTTCCAAGACACTCAGGGTTCGGGGGAGGCGCATGAGCGATCGCTGATTCGCCATCGCATGATTGTTCTGCTCAGACATCACACTCATACTCATCTCCCTCGCGACTAAAAGCGTTTCGCCGGATAACTTGCCTTAATGATTTGATGTCGCCATGCCTCTAGGCAGCTGGCTTAAATGCTGTGGTGCTAGCGGGATCTCAATCCAAAACTCGGTTCCCTGACCTGGTTGGGAAAAACACTTCAGAACTCCACCATGTTTTTTCACTACAATCTGATAGCTAATTGATAGCCCTAGCCCTGTCCCCTTTCCTACTGCTTTCGTCGTAAAGAAGGGATCGAACAATTGTTTTCTCACTGCTTCGGTCATTCCAGAACCGTTATCGGCAATGCGAATTACAACTTTATTGCCATCTCCCATTTCCGTGCGAATCTGAATTGTAGGTAATGAGCTATTGCTACTTTCTTCCCGATTACCCATGACCCATAACCCACGATCGCTGCCTTCTTCTAAGGCATCAATTGCATTGACAAGAATGTTCATGAACACCTGGTTCATCTGACCTGCATAACACTCCACAAGAGGGAGTTTGCCGTACTCTTTAATCATCTGAATGCCTGGATTTCCACCACTCGGTTTCAGGCGATTTTGTAAAAGCAGCAAGGTGCTATCGATCCCCTCATGAATATCCACTGGCTTCATTTGTGCCTGATCCACGCGGGAAAAGTTTCGCAGTGATAATACAATCTGGCGAATGCGATCGACTCCCACCTGCATTGAAGACAGCAGTTTCGGCAAATCTTCGACCAGGAAATCGAGGTCAATTTCTTCTTGTTGAGCTTGAATTTTCGGCGCTGGATCGGGATATTCCTGCTGGTAGAGTTCTAAAAGGTAGAGTAAGTCTTGAGTATATTGATTGATGTGGCTGATATTGCCGTAGATGAAGTTGACAGGGTTGTTGATTTCGTGGGCAATACCAGCGACCATCTGACCCAGACTGGACATTTTTTCGCTCTGAATCAGCTGAGATTGAGCTTGTTGTAACTCGTGCAGGGTTCGCTGTAGCTGTTGCGCTTGCGCTTTGGCAACAAAGGCAGCAGTGCAACTTTGTTCGTAAAGTTCTGCTTGGTCGAGAGCGATCGCTAATTGATTCGCCACCGCCTGCAATAGTTCAACTTCATACTCACTCCAAGGTCGAATTTCTTGAGTGTTACCACAATTAACAACACCAATCGCACCAGAGTGAGTTTGAATGGGCAATGCCAATATAGAGGTGAACCCCTGAGAAACGAAAAAGTCCTGCATGACTGGATCGCTTAAAGTTTCCACCTCATCGGCGCGAATGATTTCCAGCTCCAAAAGCTTTTGCGTAAAAGAACCTGTTTCCGTAGCAGAGTAGTACCCAATTAAGCTAGGTAGGTCAGCACTTCTAGATTCATGAACAACTTCCCAACTTGCTTGATTTTCTTCTCGAAATAGTATTTCTTTCGGACAGCTTGACTTAATACAAACGATGTTCGGTCGATACCAAATGAACGAACAGCGATCAATTTGTAGGAGGTTGCGAATTTCACTTACCGCTGTTTCCAAAACAGTATTGAGATCGAGGGAATGACGAATTTGGCTACCCAAACGTAAAAGCAAATTTTCCCGACGGCTTTCCTTGAGCTGGTTTTCATGAACAAGGGCATTGTTGATGGCTGATGCTGCTTGGAATGCCACCAGGTTCAAGAGTTTCAGATCCTTTGCTGTATAGCTTTTCGGGGAAGAACTGCTAATCTCAATTGCACCAATCCCCCTATCTTTCGTCTTCAAAGGAACACAAATTAAGGAGCTGATTGGAGTTTGTCTTTCAACAAACCTAGGATCAGATAATACATCGTTGACTATCTCTCCTTTTCCGGTTAAAACAACACTGCCAACGATGCCCTCGCCTACCCGTAAGGTTGCTTTTGGGTGGCATCCCTCACCAAATTCCGAGATAGTCTCAAGCTTTTGCGTTCTTGCATTGAGTAAGAGAACTGCACCGCTGGTTCCCTCAATGAGTCTCCTGACTTCATCAATTACAAGTTTGGCAACTTCTTTGAGATCCAGGCTAGCCGTTATTTTTGTAGAAATATCGTGGAGAAGGGTTATTTCTCTATATTTATCTAGTAATTCATGAGCTAGTGTTTTTTTCTCTAGCTCTTTATTCGCTAAACAGGAAAGCAGTGAAGCTACAACAGATGCCTTCCGCTCCCCCGTTACCCATCCAATCGCTTCACCCGACAGCTCTACCGGATATTTATTGAAGCCATTTTTACTATCATTTCCTAAAATTATTTCGCCTGATGCATCCTGAATTGCGATCGGTGTTTCTATTATTTCTAAAATTTCCTGTAGAAGAGATAGTCCTTCTTTTTTAGATGCAATTTTTTTGAGACTAATTTTAACCATCAGCTTTTGCACTCTCAAAAGAGTAAAATTAAACTATCAATCCCGCTTTTCATTATGTCTTTTAGTTTATGAACCTTCAATTTATTAAATAAAAGGTTTATAAATTGTAATTTTTTTTAACATTCGATAATTGATAAGAAGTAAATATTTTTACACTGAGAATACTGAAATCCAGCACTCGCTTACATCTGGAACAGAGATATTTATAGACAAGCTAGTTTGCATCTAAGGGGATGTCTGAGAAGTGCCAAAAATTGACTTTGTCCCCTAGTCCCTCTTTTCAAGGAGGATAAGTTTCTCAAAGTCCCCCAATTTATCAGGGACGGCAAGGGGTATCTCTACTGTTTAAGAGTCTCGATTATGACTTTTCAGACATCCTCTAATACAGAATATACAAACAAAGCGGAGGGGCTATAGGGGGTAGGGGGATTTTTTCCGTCTCCCAATCTTGCAATCTCCCAATCTCCAATTAGATTATGGCGCTTTCATCATGGCGGAACAGGTTCAACCATTTCAGATGAACAGAAAATCTGGATAGCATTTCTAATGCCGATTTGTCACCCTAAACTTAGGATACTCATCAAGCCCGTGAAAATTCAAAAACGCGATTTTTTAACTTAACATTCTTGTTAGCAGAAGCGCCACGATTGACGCATCTTCCGTTTTAGCGAACGGTAGAATCATCATCACATCGGCGATTGCTTCTTCAAGAACGCCGTTACAAGGAAGCCAGGAGCGCTAGGACAAAAATCTGCATCCAAGGGCTAACCCAAGCGATCGCATCCATCAAGCCGCCTCAACTTCAAATTTCAGCCGCCGCTCAGCGAAAGATTAATAACATTTTATGTTTTCTTTAACGATCCTTAGGGCGGATGTGTAAACCTATGGTATGGCATCATTTGCTCAGGGGATCGCTTGGCTACTGTTCTTGTGGAGAGGGGTATTTTTGCGCCAATGGTATTAGGAGTGTAGGAAATGAACCCTCATCAATTAGTACCCTGGGATGACAGTTCTCAGGCAACAACTCCTCGCGGACAGTTAGAGCATTTTGAAGAGCTAGTTGCAGCATTAACAGATCAACCGATCCAGACGAAGGAACAACTCCAAAAAGAGATTCTCTCACGACAAAGGTTTGAAACAGCGTTAAGCGAAAGTGAGAGACGATTCCGCGCTATTTTTAATCAAACATCCCAATTTATCGCGCTACTGCAATCAGACGGGATTGTTATAGAAGCTAATCAGACGGCGCTAAACTTTGGTGGAATCACTGCAAGTGATGTAATAGGTTGTTTTTTTTGGGAAGCGCCGTGGTGGAGCATTTCGCCAGAGATCCAGGAACGTTTAAAATGCGCGATCGCTCAAGCAGCAGCCGGAGAAATCGTGAGTTACGAAGTTGAGGTGCGAGGTGTTGGAAATACTGTCGCCACCTTTGACTTTTCGTTGAAGATTTTGAAGGTAGAAACAGAGTTTGTTGAGGCACAGCATACGCTACCTTTATTGATTGCCGAAGCTCAGAATATTACCGAGTGCAAGCACTCAGAAAATCAGCTCACCCTGTGTAATCTAGAACGGCTAACGCTATACAAAATTTCAGAAATCGCGCAGGGGACTCAATCTCTTCACGCCGCATTTCAAGAGATTGTTGAACAAATTAGTATTGATACTGGTTTTCCGATTATCACCATCGAACTTTATGACGAAGCAAGGCAAATGATGGTGTTTGCAGGGCTAAAAGGAGTTCCCTTGCTTGCGGATACAACTGTTCTGGAGGTGCCGGTAGAGCAGACACTTTCGGGGAGTGTGGTTCGCACGGGTCAACCTGTCGTGAAGACGGATCTTTCGCAGTCAGCCAAGAATAGTAACTTTAATAAAATATTCTCGCAGTCAGAGATTAAAACTTTCATTTGTATGCCGATGATCGTCAACCAACGGTCGATCGGAGTTTTAAGTTTAGCCCATCGGGAAATCGTTCAATGCAATGATTCATTCCTGAAATGGATTGGAAGTTTGGCTAATTCTATTGCTTCCCTAACCGAGCGCAAGCAGGCAGAGCAAGCACTACGGAAAAACGAAGCGAGGTATCGTCGAATTGTCGAAACCACCGTTGAAGGGATCTGGGTTCTCGATCCAGAGGGGAATACAGCTTTTGTGAATAACCAGATGGCACAAATGCTAGGACTAACAGCAGCTCAAATGCTAGGCAAGCCTTTGTTTGCTTTTATGGATGACGAAGGTCGCGCGATCGCAAAAGCTTTCATGGAGCGTCGCCGCCAAGGAATTAAAGAACAACATGATTTTAAATTCTGCCGTCAGGATGGCTCCGATCTATGGGCAATTGTTTCTACCAATCCCATCTTCGATCAAGTGGGAAAATATGCGGGAGTCCTGGGAATGGTAACGGATATCACCCAGCGCAAAGCCACTGAAGAGGCATTGTTGCAGCAGGCAAAGCGGGAGTCGTTGATTCGGGTAATTACTCACCAAATCCGTCAATCTCTGAAGCTGGAGGAGATTCTCAACACGACAGTCAGGGAAGTGCGACAATTTCTTCAGGCTGACCGAGTACTCATTTTCCGCTTTCATCCAGACTGGAGTGGCGTTGTTGCAGTTGAGTCGGTCGATTCTAGGTGGACGCCAATTTTAGGATCGACGATGACAGACCGTTGCTTTGCACAAACTTATGTGGAGCCTTACAAAAACGGTCGGATTCTAGCGATTGAAGATATTTATACGGCAAAGATAAGTCCGTGTCACATTGATTTACTGGCTCAGTTTCAGGTGAGAGCAAACTTGGTGGTTCCCATCCTCCAAGGCGAGGATTTGTGGGGATTATTGATTGCTCATCATTGTTCGCAACCGCGACAGTGGCAGCAGCTAGAGATTAATTTACTCCAAGAATTAGCAACACAGGCGGGAATCGCGATTAAACAAGCCCAACTTTATCAACAGTTGGAGGAAGCGAATCAGGAGTTGCAGCGCCTTGCCGTTTTAGATGGCTTGACTCAGGTAGCGAATCGCCGTTGCTTTGACCAGTATCTGAATAGTGAGTGGCAGCGGCTGGTGCGAGAGCAAGCACCCTTATCCTTAATTTTGGGCGATATCGATTTTTTTAAACTCTACAACGATACTTACGGTCATCAAGCGGGAGATGAATGTTTAAAGGCAGTGGCGAGTGCGATTCGGCGTGCAGTGAAGCGTTCGACGGATTTAGTGGCTCGTTACGGCGGAGAAGAATTTGCGATAATTTTGCCGTATACCGTAGTTGAGGGAGCAATCCGAGTTGCTGAGCAAATCCGCGCTGAAGTGAAGGCGTTAGCGATCGCGCACGTTAATTCTCAAGCTAGTCAGCAGATATCGCTCAGTTTGGGCATTGCTAGTGTAGTTCCGACTTTAGAATCCTCACCAGCAATGCTGATTTCCGCAGCAGATACCGCCCTCTATCAGGCAAAAGCCGCAGGGCGCGATCGCTATTACGCACACAATTAACGGCTCAGGGTACGAATGAACCGTTGTAAATTGGTGAACAATCCAGGTTTTTTCGGCGCTGGGGATTCGCTGCTGCGGTTGCTGGGATTGGCAGCGTCCTTAGCCTGAGTTGTTCCTGCCAGGATGTTGTCAAGTTCTTCGCCCACTGGTTTTGTAGAAACTTCGGCAATCAGCTGATAGTTGTCGTTTGTTTCCTGCCAAACTTGCCAGGGGGAGGGGTAGCAGCGAAGCACGGCAGCACCGTCGAGGGGTCTGAGATAGTAGCTAGATTCCAGGGTAGTCAGGAAGCGATCGCGCAATTGTCGTCCCGCGTAGCCAATGCCAATAATAGCGGCGTCTTCTAGATTAGGGTTGAGGAGAACCACCGGGCGATCGCCTGCTGCTTCGCACAGTTTTTCGACTTGCAAAACTTCTACTGCGGAAGGTTCAACGAACAAGAAAACACGATCTTCTGGGTGAATTTTCTCATCTACGGACGCTCGGCTACTGCCAATATCTGTAATTTTAAAGGGTACTTGTCCCCAGTCGCGGCGGGCAAGGGCAGCTGCCCCAGCGTCGGGAAAGAAAACTTTCAACTCCGATGCCATCTCCTCAAAGGCTTCGATAAATTGCAAGGCGACGGGCATCGGTTTGAGTTCTGGGAAGACTAACTCGACCTTGATGCGGGTGTAACCATTGGCGATCGCAGCTTGGGTTGCTTCACGGGATTGCGCGATCGCTTCTTCTAGTGATTTGGGAAGTTCTGCCATCTCGAAAATTGTTGAATTTAAGTGGATTCAGCCAAAATGTCAAATTGATTAAAAACCTCTCCCTAACCCTCTCCTAAGAGGAAAGGGGACAAGAGAAAGAATGTTTTAATTATGTCGGGATTGCTGCTTGCCTCCGTTAGGAACGCGCAGTACGGGAAGAAGGTTAGGGATTCGGTTTAATGTTGTCGTTAATGATTCCCACCTACTGATTACTGTGAGTCGTTAGCATTCAAAATTCTAAACTCAAAACTCGCTCCGGCTGAAAGCTATTCTTGGAAACAGGCATCAATCGCTCTAAAACTTGCTTCAGCACCATTGCCGCCCAGTCTACATCCGCTTCCTCGGTGTCCCGTCCCAGGGTGAAGCGAATGCCTCCTAAGGCAACTGCATCGCTATACCCCATTGCCAGCAAGATGGGGCTGGGGCTGAGTTTGCCACTGTGACAGGCAGAACCGGCACTGATGGCAATTCCAGCCAGGTTCATCTGCCGCACCAAGGTTTTTCCGGTAACTTTTTCACTCTCTCCGATGACGCTGAAACTGACGTGGTGGGGTAGCCGATGCTGCCTGTCGCCAGTAGGGATGAGGTGGGGAACATCCGCTAAATGGGAAAATAAGCGATCGCGCAATTTTATCAATCTCGGTGTCTCTGTTCCCAATTCTTGCGCCGCCAACTCAGCCGCCACGCCAAAACCAGCAATGACAGGAACAGCCTGAGTTCCGGAACGCAGTTTTATTTCTTGCCCTCCCCCGCACAATAAGGGCGCTAACTCTACACCAGGGCGGACATAAACCGCACCCGCGCCCTGAATGCCATAGATTTTGTGGCTGGAAAGAGATAGCATATCCACCGGCAGCCGCTGCACGTCAATCGGTAAGCGTCCAGCGACTTGGACGGCATCGGTGTGAAACAACACCCCGTGAGAGTGGGCAATCTTGCCCAATTCCTCTATCGGTTGTAGCGTGCCGACTTCGCTTTGCCCGTAAATAATCGAAACTAAGACTGTATTCGGTTGCAGCGCCTTTTCTAAATCGGTGGGATTCACCCGTCCTTTAATATCTACCGGCAACCGCGTCACCTGCCAACCCCACAACTCTAATAAACGCGCCGGTTCTGACACGGCTGAATGCTCGACGCTGGAGATAATGATATGCTGGGGCGTCCTGTAGCTGCGGGCAACCCCCATAATCGCCAGATTGTCTGCCTCGGTGCCGCCAGAAGTGAAGATAATCGACTCAGCCGGTGCGTTAATGAGTCCAGCGACCTGAATTCTTGCCAGTTCCAGAACCGTTGCTGCCCGTTGCCCCCACTCGTGCAAGCTGGAAGGATTGCCCCACTGCTGGGTGAGGACAGTTTGCATGGTTGCGATCGCTTCTGGGCGAGTGGGCGTAGTAGCACTATAATCCAGATAAATTTGCATGGTTGATTAAGCGACAGGCTGTCTCTTCTTTCAGCATATAGCGCCTCTCGCTAGAGCGTCTCTCACCTAACTACCCGGTTTACAGACGTTATATTCTTCGTGAGACATGACTTCTTCTGGCACCAGCTTAGTCCCGCAGTCGCGGCAAATCATCCGGTAGTCGCGGCTCAAAGGGATACTAATAATCAAGCGGTTGTGGCGCATCCGCTTGCCCCTAAATTCGATATAGTTCCGGCTACCCTCCAATCTAGCGATGATGGCACGCGCCTTCACTACCAAATGAGCGGGAAGATGTCTTAAATTAATCGGATCGAGTGAAAAAGATTCTTCCCACTCCTGTTTTTCCTGTTTTCTTTGAATCCAGGTGGCGCGTTCTTGAACGCAGCGATGGCAGGTTTGACCATGACCTTTGTGACCGCACGAAAACGTTTTTTTTCTGGTTGGCATAAAAAATAGTGGTGTGGCTTGGTGCCTCCCACCCCCACAAAGCTTTTATCCTGTGGAAACTCTCCGCCGTGGGCGGTTGGACAAGATCGAATATTTTGTCCGCTTGCAGTTTATGTTAATGCAAGAGGGGCAAGTCTTTGAGAATCGTTTTCGCTTGCTGACGAAAAATCGGTGATGACACCACGAATCCGTCAGGTTATCGTGTGGGTGATGAAAGAAATTTATGCTTCGATGACGTAAAAAAGGGATGGCGAGTTCGCCTATCCTCTCTTATCTATCAGCGAATCCAACTTCCCGTGCATCTTCTTTTTTCCCCGCCGACAATCCGTCTGGGCTTCACGTTACTGCTGGCGCTAACTCTCGGCGCGTGTCAGCGAGTGCAGTCGCAGAATTCCCGTCTCACGCCTCTGCCGCAAGATCCTTTTGTTCAGGTATATTTCAACCACGCCCAAACGGCAGAATATACTGAGCCGTATCGCCAGCAACGACGACAGGGAGATGATTTAGAGCAACAGATTGTCGATGCGATCGCGTCTGCGAAATCCAGCGTTGATGTGGCGGTGCAGGAGTTGCGCTTACCAAAGATTGCACAGGCGCTAGTGGATCGCAAGAAAGCTGGGGTAAAAGTTCGGGTAATTTTAGAAAATACCTACAGTCGTCCTCTCAGTGCGATCGCTCCAGCAGAGTTGGCGAAACTGCCAAAAAGGGAGAGCGATCGCTATCAAGAATTTCTCAAATTAGTAGACCGCAACGGCGATAATCAGCTCAGTCCAGCGGAAATTAACCAAGGAGATGCCTTGGTAATGTTACGTAACGCCGGTATCCCGACAATCGACGATACGGCTGACGGTTCTAAAGGCAGCAGCCTGATGCATCACAAATTTGTTATCGTCGATAACGCAAAACTTATCGTGACTTCCGCTAACTTCACAACATCGGATATTCACGGTGATTTTGCCAAGCCTACCAGTTTGGGCAATGCCAATAACTTGCTGAAAATCGATAGTCCTGAGTTGGCAACCCTTTTCACCCAAGAGTTTAACGTGATGTGGGGCGATGGGCCAGGAGGCAACCCTGATAGTAAATTTGGCATCAAAAAGCCCTATCGACCCCCACAGCAAGTCAAGTTGGTCAATACCACCGTCACCGTCCAGTTTTCTCCAACTTCGACCACTCAACCCTGGAATCAAACCAGTAACGGCTTAATTGGCAAAACCTTAAGTACCGCCGCCCAAAGTGTTGATATGGCGTTGTTTGTCTTCTCCGATCAGCATTTAGTGAATATTCTAGAAACCGACCATCAAAATGGGGTGCAGGTAAGGGCTTTAATCGATCCCGATTTTGTCTATCGCTCCTACAGTGAAGCTTTGGACATGATGGGGCAAGCCCTAAGCAATCAATGCAAGTATGAAGCTGATAATCGCCCCTGGCAAGAACCGATTACCACAGTTGGCGTGCCTGTGCTGCCAAAGGGCGATTTATTGCATCACAAATTTGGGGTAGTGGATAAAAAAAACGTCATCACTGGCTCCCACAACTGGTCAGAAGCCGCCAATAGCGGCAATGATGAGACGGTGTTAGTCATTGAAAGTCCGACTGTTGCTGCCCATTATGAGCGCGAATTTGACCGCCTTTATAAGAATGCTGTGTTAGGTGTTCCTGATGGGATTGGGCAGAAAATACAGGCACAACAGAAACAATGTTCCCAGCAAACAACAGCTTCTCAACCCTCCCAAACCACTCCAACTGCCAATCCAAAAGCCAAACTTCCGATCCAAAAGGCGCAACCACCGAAAAGTCTCTCTAATTCTCCTCAATCCTCGATTCCTAGCCCTAAGTCCGGTCCCTATCTGGTCAACCTCAATACTGCAACTCAAGAAGAAATCGAGGCATTGCCCGGAGTCGGGCCAAAATTAGCGCAACGCATTATTGAGGCGCGTCAGCAGAAACCCTTTACCTCGTTACAAGACCTTGACAAAGTGCCAGGAGTTGGCCCCAGCTTACTCGAAAAATTAAGCGATCGCGTGACTTGGTAGCAACTACTCCTTCTTTCCGGATCGGGACAATTTGCCGACGCTAACGACAATTGGACTAGCATCTGACAGGATAGTGCTGGTCTTAATGTACTGGGGTGTTATGCCATGAAGCTGATCCGCCTTCTCCTCAAAAATTCTTGGGTAACAGTCATTTTGGCTGCATTGACAGGTCTTCTCAGTGGTGGGAGTAGTGCGGGTCTAATAGCCCTGATTAACCTCACCTTAAGAGATATTCAACTACCAACAACGACCCTGGCTTGGAGCTTTGTTAGTTTGTGCTTTCTTCTGTTTGTGACGATGACTGCGTCCCAAGTCCTGATTGCCCGATTAGCAGAGGAGGTCATCTTCAATCTGCGAATGCTCTTAAATCAACGCATTCTGGCTTGTCCCTTGCGTCACTTAGAAGAAATTGGTTCCTCCCGGCTTCTCGCGACCCTCACAGAAGATATTGAGGTAATTTCTAGTGCCTCTATTTCCGTTTCCGGACTATTTGTAAATCTCGCCATTTTAGTGGGGTGCCTGCTCTATTTGAGCTGGCTATCTGTACCTCTTTTCTTTTTCATCCTAGGTTTCATGGCGTTAGGAATCTTGAGTCATACTCTACTGGTGACGAAGGGTAGGGATTCTTTCAAGCTTTCCCGCGAAGTGCGAGATAGGTTATACGAGCATTTTCGGACTACCACGGAGGGGACGAAGGAACTCAAGCTGCACCACTCTAGACGCCAAGCGTTTCTCTCTCAAGACCTCCAGGCTGCCGCTGCATCTTCGCGCCATTACCGAGTTGCGGCAATGAGTATTTTCGCTTTTGCTGGAAGTTGGGGGCTACTGTTGTTCTTCGTTCCCATTGGGTTGCTGATTTTTGGTTTACCTTTACTAAGAAATATTCCGGTTTCTGTTCTATCCGGCTACGCTTTAACAATCGTATTTATGATTACTCCGTTGCGGGGGATTTTAAACACTCTTCCCGATTTAAGTAGAGCGAATGTTGCTTTAGATAAGATTGAATCGCTTGGCTTATCGTTGGTAGCCCAGAGAACTGAAGAGCATCTGACGACGACCCTAGATTCACAATTTGAGTGGAGTTCTTTAAAATTAGTGGGGGTGACTCATGCTTACCGTGGGGAACGGGAAGAACATCGCTTCATTCTAGGGCCACTCGACGTAACTTTTCATCGTGGAGAATTAGTGTTTATTGTCGGTGGTAATGGGAGTGGCAAATCTACTCTTGTGAAGCTGCTAGTTGGACTTTATATTCCAGAATCGGGAGAAATTCAGTTTGACGGTAAAGCGATTACAGATAAAAATCGCGAGTGGTATCGCCAACAGTTTTCAGTTGTTTTCTCTGACTTCTATCTCTTCAACCGTCTTCTAGGATTAGACACTCCATCACTAACTGACCAAAACCAAAAGTATTTAGAAAAGCTGGAATTAGATCGTAAAGTGCAGGTAAAAGACGGTATTCTTTCCACTACTGCTTTATCCCAAGGACAGCGCAAGCGTCTTGCTTTATTAACGGCGTATTTGGAAGATCGTCCTATTTATATATTTGACGAATGGGCGTCAGACCAAGACCCTGTATTCAAAGAAGTTTTTTACACTCAACTGTTGCCAGAGTTAAAAAGTAGAGGCAAGACGGTTTTAGTTGTTAGTCACGATGACCGGTACTTTGAAGTTGCCGATAGGATTGTGAAGTTAGATTATGGGAAGGTGCAATATGATAAAAACTTACATCGTTAATGATATGTTTTCTTGAATTCTTACTTATAATTCGGAACCCCACCCCAACCCTCCCCGTGAACGGGGAGGGGGAAATATGCTTCTTTCTCGTTTATGAGAGAATTGAAAGAATTTTCGTAAGTAAAGATGAGGGTAAATTTTTTTATCCTTTATAATTACTGATTAACAATTCCTCTTTGTTTGATAGTGTTCTCTGTGTTCTGAGATAAATCAGGCCAAGGTAAAAAATTCAGCCGGAGAATACGTTTATTCGGAACGTTGTCCCAAGCGCTAAAAACGCGCTTCCAATCATCAAGAAATTCGGGTTGAACTTGCCCTAATGTTTTTACTAAAGAGTGATAGACGCGATCGCTTACTGCTTCATCGGATGTGACGCCTTGCCGAACTTCCAAATCGAACTCTAGATACTGTTGATCTTCTTCGTAAACAATTCGGGCGCGGTATAGTCCGGTGAGAATATCGTTGAGTTCTTCGCATTTTACCGCTGCATCCAACATATATTCGGTCAGATTAGTCCCTAAAAGAATTAAACAACTATCTGAGCGACCCGTGACTGCTAAAATATTTGGAAGCCAAGGGCTAGATTTTGCAATAATCTTAACTAAAGCTTCATCCTTAGAATCTAGCTTGTCCGAAGTAAGAATTGCTTTTCTTAATTTGCTCCAACTATATAACGCAACACGGTCGTAGAGAATGTAGCGCACTAGCGGAATTCCTTGCCAACGAGTCACGCAAAAGTGACCATCAACAAGTTCCACAAAAGTGTCAGAAGCAATGAAATGAAAGAAGTGAGGAATGGGAGATTCTAGACCTAGCGAATTAGCAAGTTTCTGGTTACGATACAGTAGTTTTCGCAAAGCGATCGAAGCGAGAGATTCAGTTCCCAGTCCCCCAGTATCGGCGCTGGCGTACATGGAAAACATAAATGGAATATCTTCTGCTATCCCCGCCCGATTTTGCAAAGAAGTGCGGATACTTTCTGGAAAAGGTTCACCAATTACGATGTATCTTAATTTTTCTAATGGAAGCGATCGCTTTTGCTCACTTGCCTTTAGATGAAGATGCGCGATCGCAGATGGTACAATCAATAGAATAATCTGATCTACCAATTGGTTCATCTTGCAGATCATTTCAATAATATCATCTTGCTGGATACCTGGGCAGAATACCCAGAAAGGATAAGGCGTATTCGCTGCCATATTATTTAACGCCCAGGAAAACGATACTCCTCCGAGAGAACTTCCTAAGCTAAGTCCAACAATTGCCAGCGTTTTTTTCTTGTGTACAGCAAAGGTTCGTTCCAGAAATATCCGGGTTTTAAGACCGACAAAACGGCTATTTGATTTTAGAATAGGCCAATAAAATGAGTTTCCGGATGATCCGGAAGAACGAGCGATCGCATAAATTTTATCAGCATCATCTGCCAGCAATTCCTCGAATGGGTAAGCTAAAGCATAGGATTTTTTGTCTGACAAAGGTAGCTGGTTAAATGGAACTCGTGCTTTAATTCCTTGAGTTTCTAAAAACTGTTTGTAAGCGGGTACGCCTCGTTGGGCACGTTGATACACTCTTTCGGCTAATCTTTTCGACCCTAAAGAGTTTTTTATAAATGATTGAAATTTCATAGGGTAGTGCTAAAGAAGTTGGAAAATTTTCTTTTTTTACGAACCGCGAAGGCGCGAAGGGCGCGAAGGAAAGAGAGGGAAGAGAAGAAGACTCTATAAATAAGTCTTAAATTTCTAACCCTAAACGCAGGCTACTATAAGACGAACTAAAGGTTGAACAATTTTTAGATGTTACTTAATGAAATATTGAATGACTTAAATTAGATTGAAACAAAAATTTACTAAACTAAGTCATAAATTCCAGAGCTTTGCAAATTCTTAGTGTAATAAAGAAATAGGAACCCCAAACTGATTTTAGGGGTGGATGGAGGGGGGGAACTTCCCTATGTCAAGCTTTCTAGATCGGCACATTCACGCAGGCGTGAAGTTTTGAACGTTACTACTATATAAATTATGGTGAATCTTAATTTGCAAGCGTCTAATTCTCTTCGCAAAACCAGGACTTTTAACAATCCCGATTGTTTCATTGAGGGATGGTACTGGGCAATTCCCTCTCGAAATCTCAAAGTGGGTGAGGTAAAGCCTGTAACCCTTTTGGGGAGGGAACTGGCGATATATCGGGGGGAGGACGGGAAAGCGATCGCTCTCGATGCATATTGCCCGCACGTGGGCGCACACCTTGCCGAAGGAAAAGTCGAAGGCAACGGGATTCGCTGTTTTTTCCACAATTGGAAGTATGACCAAGTGGGAAAGTGTATCGATATTCCGTGTTTGGAAAAGCCGCTTCCAGCGAAGGTGCAAAGTTGGCCTACGGCGGAAAAGTACGGAATGGTATGGGTTTGGACGGGGGAAACGCCAGGACAGCCTTTACCGTGCCCTCCGGAACTCAAAGACGAAGAATGCGATGCAGCGATCGCGTCTCGCTTCGTGAAGAACTGTCACCCCAATGTGGTGATGATCAACGCTATCGACGCCCAACACTTCAATACCGTTCACAACCTGCCACTGAAAATTGTGTTTGAGAAGCAGGAAGACGAAAACGCGATCGCCTTCAGTAACACCACGCGGGGAGGGGACGAATCTCTGTTTGTAAAACTAATCCGCCCCTTATATAAAAATGAAGTTACTTATAGTATGTGCTACTGGTACGGCAGCACTGGCACGGTGACACTTGGGCCAGACTTTCTCCACTTCTATATCATGTTTGCCCTTCGCCTCACCGAAGCCGGAAAAACTGAAGGACAGACTTTATTAATTACTAAGAAACGTCCGGGTGTACTCGGCTGGATGTTTAACCGGATCGTGCTTTGGCTGACGAAGATGGTGGGCAATTACTTTGCCAAAGGAGACACCCAAGTTTTCCAAACGATTAAGTTTGACTTTCAGACTCCGACGAAAGAGGATAAGTCGATTATCCAGTTCATCCAGCACGTCGAGAAACAGAGAGCGATCGCTTGGGGAACTTGGGAGGCGGCTTTGCCGGAGGAGGAGCAGCGGCAATATGATTTGGATAAGGCAGTCCTAACCCCCCAACCCCATTCCCTGCAAGGAAAGGAGGTGCAGGACTCCCCAATTCTCGCAGCAGAAGATCAGGGAAGCCGAGAGGTAAAGGAGAATTCTTCCTCAGTCCTCAGTCCTCCCTCCTCAGTCCTCAGTCCTCCCTCCTCAGTCCTCAGTCCTCCCTCCTCAGCACTCAGCCCTCAGTCCTCAGCACTCAGTCCTGTCTCCCTAACCACGGAGGCGAGATGAGTTCTGTATTGATTACAGGCTGTTCGTCCGGCTTTGGTCGGGCTATGGTTGATGAGTTTCTTCGGCGGGGTTGGCACGTCATTGGTACGATGCGGAACGCACCGCAGCGACGGGAAATCCTCACGGAATCCCTAGAGAAATATAGCGATCGCTTGACGATTCTCAGCCTGGAAATCACCGAACCCAGTCAACGAGATGCCGTAGTTGAGGCAGTTCGCCAAACTGGTCAGTTGGATTGTTTGGTAAATAATGCAGGTTATAGGTTCTACGGCGCTTTGGAGGATCTGAGCGAGGAGCAAATCCGCCGTCAATTTGAGGTAAATTTTTTTGGTGCGGTGTTCCTGACTCGCGCTTTGCTTCCGTTGATTCGCGAAGCGAAAGGAACCCTGATTTTTATCTCCTCCACTTTCGGCTTTACCGGCTTTCCCTTAACCTCGGCTCATTGCGCCAGCAAGTATGCTCTGGAAGGCTTAGCAGAGAGTCTTTATTACGAGCTTGAGTCCCACGGGGTTCGTGTCGCCTTGGTAGAACCTGGAGCCAGCAAGACGACGAATAATGGCAAGAATATGAGTTGGGGGGAAGGAAACGCTGAAACTTATCGAATCCAGACGGAAAACTACCGGAGGCTGAATCAGCGAGTTATCTCAACGGCTCAGGATAATACGCATCTGGTCGCCAAACGGGTTGCTGATATTGCCGAAGGAAGCGATCGCCAACTCCGCCGTCGAGTCGGCTGGGATGCCCATTTTACCCATATTTATCAACAAATCTTGCCAGATAGGTTGCGCCTACCGTTATCAAAAATGATTTATCGACGGCTATTTATGGGGAGACAAAGCCGATGAATCAATACCAAAAAACAGCAGGCTTCGATTTGCCCCATATCCCATCTGACGACAAGCTGCATCGCGTACTCTCCTCAGCCTTGAAGAGTCGGCTGGGTGAAGAGCCGATTTCCCCAGAACTTATGAGCAATTCCTACTGGGACGCCGCTCACTTTAGTCTTGAGAAAGTCCAGATTTTCCAAGATTCTAGCCAACAAGAGCAAGCAGAAATCCTGCGGCGATGCAGTAGCGGACTCATAGAAGAAGCCTATTTCATCGAAAAAGCCGGAGTCGGTTACATGGCAAAAATGGTGCTGCTGGCAGAAACCACCGAGGAGCGAATGCTCTACGCACTCTTCAGCTCCGACGAAGTGACTCACCTTGCCCAGATTAGTCATTTTTTGCCTGAAAAACACCTCCTGGGGACAGACGACCCCTTCTTGCGCTTCCTGGCAGATTTGGTGGAAACCCAGGATAAAACAGTCCTGCTATTTGTGCTTCAGGTAGTGCTAGAGGGGTGGGGTTTGAGCCATTACAGAAGTCTCGCCAAAGACTGTGTAAATCCTCAGCTAGCTGGGATATTCGAGGGATTTTTGCAAGACGAGAGCCGTCACCACGGCACCGGAGTCACTCTGTTCAACCAGATGTCTGTCTCCCAAACAAGCCGAGCCACCATCATCGAAACCCTAGCCCTATTTTTGCAGATGGTTCGGGTAGGGCCTCAAAGCGTCGTCACTGCCATTGAGCAAGTGAAGGGTCATTTGTCCCGCCAACAAAAGCTGAATATCTTCCAGGAACTCGACACAGAGACTCATAGCGGAATCCGTCTCAATCTCCTGCGTTCCCTGATGCGGGGAGAAGAGGCGGGAATTATCGTTCAAGAACTAGAGGATCGGGGGGCGTTCCAGCCTTTCCCCGCAGAAAAATGCGTATGAATAAAACACTAAACGAACCCAAAGACAACATGCTTCTAGAAGACCCAAAGGTTGACCAGCAACTTCAGATTAACGAAACCAAAGGGAACACCCTTCTAGAGAACTCAAAAGTCTATCGCAAGCTTCAGATCAACCACACGCGCAATAAACAGCAGGATCATACCCAACTGCTCGACGAAGCCGCAGCATCTTTCCGATATGAAGACTGCAAAAATGAGTATTGGAATCCGGAAGAATTTTCCTTACTCTACGGAACTCCGCTGTGGGAACAAGCGAGCGTAAGCCAAAGAGTAATCTTAAACCAACTTTATTGGGTGGCTTACTATTCGCAGATCGTTTCCGCAGAAATTGCCACGATTTACTTTAATCAGACTAGCGCCGCCGGACTTTACGCCCAGGAGGACTTCCGCCTAGTTTGCGATACCCTCGACTTAGAATCTGCTCAGGAAAGAGCACATATCAGCGCCTTCCGAAAAATCTCTAGCGAGGTGGAAGCACAGCTTTTTGGCAAGCGCGTCTTCAGCTATCCTATGCGCGGGCCATTTGCAGAAACAATGATTTTTGCGGACACCAATGCTCTCAAGACGTGGTGGAAAAAGCTCCAGTTGCAAAGCTTTGGAATGCTGTCAGCAGGCAATACTTTTCTGGCTTGCCAATACTTCACCGTTCGGGGTCTGCGAACGCTAAACGGTAAGCTGGTACAGCATAAGCTCAGCAACTACTATCAAAAACATCCCAACTCAGAAAACGCTCCCATTCCCTCGAAAATTTCCTTTTATCACTTCATGGATGAGAGCTTTCACTTTAACAGCTCTACGATTCTCTCCCATGACGTGGTGAAGTGCCTCAAGCCGCCAACTGCTTTTGAGAAGCTAGTGGCAAACTTGGGGATACGCGGCTGTCAGAGAGATCACTATCATTTTTCCGTTGCAATTAACGGGATTTTTTGGTACGACCCCGCCCTCTATTCGGCAATTTACGAGGTGTTGCGATCGCCTATTTTTGGAATGAGCGACCCAGAAGCCAAAGAAATGATGCGATTGTGCTTCACAGAGGAATCTGAAGGGCTGCACCTCAGCTACAAAACCCGTACAGAAGCGATGGATTCCTACAAAGTTTACCTCGAAAAAGTTGACTACGCTTGGGCAAGTAACCGGGAGATGTCCATCATGGCTGCTAATTCTATTCCCCAGTACCTCGCTACTCAAAAGAAGGCAATAGGTAATTGGTAATTGGGGCTACCAAAACTCGTACCCATTCCCTGCTTGACAAATAACAGTGGATATTCCCTCATTTTTGATATGAACCAGTTACAAAATCAAAATACACAACCTCTCTTAAAAATGAAAACATTTAATAATTGGGATGTTGTTGCTAAAGGCTGGTACATTGCTTGTCCTAGCCGAGAACTTCCTCAAGGCAAAGCAAAATCCTTAGAAATCTGCGGACAAAAAATTGTTATCTTTCGCGGACAAGATGGGGAAATTCGCGCTTTAGATGCCTATTGCCCTCACCTAGGAACCGATTTAGGAATTGGGCGTGTTGATGGAAATTCGATCCGCTGTTTTTTCCACCATTGGGCATTTGATGGAGAAGGAAACTGTCAAGATATCCCCTGCCAATCAGCGATTCCTGAAAAAGCTCGCCTTCAATCTTATGCTACTGATGAAAAATACGGTTTAATTTGGGTATATCCAGATTCAAAAGCACCAGAAGGTGTAGCAGAATTTGATGAACTTAAAGGCAAATCAATTGTAACAGTATACGACAAAGCATTTGAGCGGAGTTGTCATCATCACATTTGTATGATGAATGGCATTGATGCTCAACATTTACAAACTGTTCACAAAGTAGATATCAATATGAATCTATCCTTGCATCAGAATCAATCTGGCAATGTGATAGATTTTACCCTTCAAGGGGAGTTTCCTAAAACTACTCGGAGAGAACGCTTGGGACGAAAAATTCTCGGCGATACTTATGAGTATTCTATGAGGTATGCGGATGGCTGTATCGGACTTTTAACGATGATGAAGAATGTTCGGCTTTTTCCTTCACTGCACATGATTTACGCCTATACTCCAATTGCACCTGGAAGAACTCGTATTCAACCGATTTATGTGGCAGAGAAAAGAACAGGATTGTTTGGTTGGTTGGTGACGCAACTATTACTCTTGTTTACCCGTCTGGGATACTATGCTTTGAAAGGGGAAGATGGACAAATTTATGACAATATTCGTTATAATCCCAATGCAATTCTGAGTATTGATACGCCATTAGTTAAGTATATGTCTTATGTAAATCAACTTGAAGCTTCTGTATGGTCTAAAGATTTTGATATTACAAAATAAACGGTTTTAAATATAGTAACTTTGTTAGCTATAAAATTTTGTTTACAAACCGCCAAGGACGCGAAGTACGCGAAGGAAGAAGAAGAGAAAGAAGAGGTTAGTTATTATTTTTATTGTTAGCAAATTAAGCTTTAATTCCAATTTTTGAATTAAATATGAATGAGCAATGCTGTATCATCCGCTTTCCAGGGACAGATTATTCTCCCCTAACCTTGGAGAAGCACTCTAATCTTTCGGAGCATCTGACGGTGCAAAATTCTCCGGTACTCTTTGGATGTCGTACCGGGATTTGTGGGACGTGCCTTGTAGTTATAAAAGGGAAGATTCCTGCTCCAAGTGAAGATGAAAAGGAGGTGTTGGAAACTCTAGCACCAGGAAATAATCAAGTAAGGTTGGCTTGTCAGTTGGATCTCAGCAGTGACCTTGAAATCTTTGCTTTTGATAATAAAGAATGAAGCCAAAAAATCTTCTATTTCTTATTGTTAATTTTTAATTTATTGTGGAGGATTAGTGAAATTTGAAGATTTCTGGTATGTTGTGGCACTCAGCGAACAACTAAAGCCGAATACTGTGCTAGAACGCACGGTTTTGGGGGAATGGCTGGCAGTTTTTCGAGGAGATGACGGAAAGCCGGTGGCGTTGCGCGATCGCTGTATGCACAGAAATAGCCGTCTTTCTAAAGGAAAAGTCTGTCAGGGAACGCTCCAATGTCCCTACCACGGCTGGGTTTATGACAAAACTGGGAAGGTAGTTGCTGTCCCCGCAGAGGGAGAAGACTTTAAGGTGACTCATGCTCGTCGCACTCAGCATTATGACACCAGAGAGCAGGATGGATATGTCTATGTGAGGCTGGCACAAAAGCCGAGTGAGGAGTTTGAGCCTTTTCAAATGCCTTACTACGGAAAGCCTGGATGGGAGACGGTACGGGTTATTAACCGTTTTCGGAACAACGTTACCAACTGTGCGGAAAATTTTATCGATATTCCTCACACCGCCTCGGTTCACCCTGGGGTATTTCGCACCTCTCGCAAGCAAAAGCTGGAAATGATGGTAGAAAGGCGAGACGGCTCAGTTTTCGCAGAATACCGCAACGAAACGACTAACCTCGGTTGGTACACGCGCTTTCTGAATCGCAAAGGTTACGAGATTCGGCACACGGATAGCTTCCATATGCCAAACGTTACCAGCGTGGAATATGATATGGCACCGAAAAGAAGGCTGTTTATTACCAGCCAGTCGATTCCGGAAGCGGAGGATTCAACTCTCGTTTATACAGACGTAACTTTTAACTACGGCATTTGGAACAAGATTGCGCGTCCGTTTGTTCGCTGGACTGCCCAATATATTATCCGTCAGGATGTGGAAGCGCTTGGTATTCAGCAAGAGGTAATCGAAAAGTACGGCACCCAGTTTGCCAATACGCCAGCTGACACAATCCACGTCCTAGTGGAATCGATTCGGAGCAAGATTGAAGCAGGAGAAGATCCTAGAACTCTCTTGGATAAGTCTGTTCAAGTAACCTTTTGGGTTTAATCGGTGGGAGTCTATCAATGCTTATCAATCACTGGGAATCCGGAACCCCACCCCAACCCTCCCCGTTAACGGGGAGGGAGAAATCCTACTTCCCCTCCTTAGCGAGGGAAATGAGGCGGGTTTTGTAACCCTACCCCAACCCTCCCCGTTAACGGGGAGAAAGAAATCCTAATTTCCCTTTGTTCACGAGGGAAATGACCCAGGAATAGACAAACCTCTCCCCACACTCTGGCACCCTCTCCGTTAACGGAGAGAGGTTGGGGATGAGCTTCCAAATGATGACGATTCAATATCAGGCAACATTCCCTAAATTGAGTGATTAGCGATGGGAGTATTCTTTACTTTTGCGGTCTTAATGACGCTGACTGTGGCGAATCAGCGCAGTTTTACCGCCTTGCGAATGAGAACCTATGAGGACTGGATTTTAGATGCTGTTGGTCTGTTTTTTCAGGGTGTTCTCATCCCAATTCTTCAGCTCACAGTAGTTTACCATCTGTACCACTATCTTCTACCCAGCGATCGCGCCTTGCTTGCTCTGCCTCCAGTCGCAGCATTCTTGCTGAGCTTCGTGTTTGTGGATTACGTCTACTACTGGAACCATCGCTTGCTCCATAGTCGGTGGCTCTGGTCTCTCCACGCGGTTCATCATACCAGCACCGAAATGAATGTCTTGTCTACCTCCAGAAATACCCTGTGGACGAGCTTTTTGATCGTCTACTTATGGGTTCACGCTCTATTTATTTATCTGCTGCAAGATCCCACTTGGTACATCGCCGGTGTCAGTCTTAGCTCAGCTTTAGACTTATGGCGTCACAGCACCATAACTCCAACACCAAACTCTTGGCTATATCGCTGGCTATCGGCTTTGCTGATAGTACCCCAAGATCATGCTTGGCACCACGCCAGCAGATCAGTTTGTGGCAATTACGGAGCCAACTTTAAGCTTTGGGATTGGATGCACGGAACGTATTACAAAAGCGATCGCGTACCGGATTCTTTGGGGGTCAAAATCAACCTCACCTTAACTCAGAAGCTACTGTGGCCTTGGAAGAATTAGCAATTAAAAATTAAAAAATTGAGTTCTTCATTTTTAATGCAAGCATTTTTAATTTCACTATGACTTTCCTCGGCACAATACTCTCCTGTTTTCCCGCCTTAGTTATCCTGATTGCGATCGCGTCTTTTCTGGGGATCTGCTTCTTTCCAGGAATCTTCAGCATCTCGGCTCTTTTCCTTTCTCTGTATGGGTTTCCCCTGTTGGTGTATCGCCTCCACGAGCGTTTTTACCCAGTTAAGGAAGGGATCAGCTATCTCGGCAGCAAAGAGTATTCACCTTGGTGGGGAAGTCATCAGATTCAACTTATCTACATTGCGTTTCCAGCGCTGGAAACGTTGATACGCCTAATTCCCGGTGCTTTTTCTCTATGGCTGAGATTGTGGGGAGCCAAGGTTGGTAAAAGCGTTTACTGGACACCGCAGTTAGAAATTGCCGATCGCGGACTGATTGAGGTAGGCGATCGCGCAGTTTTCGGTCACGGAGTTGGCATCTACTCCCACATCATTAAACCTAGAAAACAGGACTTGATGCTGTATGTCAAAAAAGTGAAAATCGGCAGTAACGTCTTCCTAGGAGCCTGGAATCACATTGGTCCCGGAGTTGTAGTCGAGGAAGGAACCTACGTTCCGGTTGCTACCCACATTTATCCCAACAAAAAATTCAAATAATCTGCAATCGAAGACAGTTAATACCCCGCTTCCGGCTCCCCTCTCCGTCAACGGAGAGGGGCTGGGGGTGAGGTTCCAAATTAATCCTCCAAACAAATTTGATATGATGCGCCCTATTGTCAAGCTTTTCGGACAGCTTCTTTCCCCTTACGCCAATCACTTCTTTCAAGCACTAGAAAATCCCGAAAGAACGCAGCAATCCGTTCAAGAGGAAATTGTAGACAATCTTGCCAAGAGTGAATATGGCAAATTTTTAGGTATCCGATCGGTTGCAGATTGGCATCGCATTCCGATTGTTAACTACGACGATCTCAAAGAGTGGATCGAGCGGCAAAAAACAACCCAGCAGCCAATCTTGACACCAGAATCGATTCTCTTTTACGAAAAGACTTCCGGAAGTAGTGGCTCGGCAAAATCCATTCCTTACACCAAATCTCTTCGAGCTACCTTTAACCAGATGTTCTGTGTTTGGGCACATGATCTGATTCAGCATGGCCCAGGATTTTCTACGGGTAAGATATACTTCTGCATCTCTCCCCGGCTTGATACGGCAAGCCCAAATAGCATTCCCGTCGCATTGGAGGATGATTCGGAGTATCTGGACGAATGGTTAATGTTATTTCTTCGTCCTTTTCTGGTTTCTCCTCCCGGATTGAATCGCCTTCGCAACGCAGAGGAATTCAAGGAGAAACTTGCCCACGCACTCCTACTCGAAGAAAATCTGGAAGTTATCTCGATTTGGAGTCCAAGTTTCCTTCGCGTACAACTCGACTACATCCAGACGCATCGAGTACGACTGTGGAAAGAACTCAAAAACAAAATGTCAGCAAAGCGCTCTAAACTCCTCTTGGAGCCAGAGATTCCGTGGAAGCTGCTTTGGCAAGAATTGAAGCTTATTTCCTGCTGGGATAGCGCGAATGCTGCGGATGGTGCAGGGTTTTTGCGATCGCTGTTTCCGGGTGTCATGGTGCAGGGAAAAGGCCTCCTCGCTACCGAAGCACCGATGACAATTCCCCTGATTCAGGCACAGGGATGCGTTCCGATGCTCGATCAGGTGTTCTTTGAGTTTGAGGATGGAGAGGGGAAAATCCACCGACTCCACGAGATTGTGGCGGGGATTAACTACGAGATAATTATTTCTCAGAAAGGGGGATTATACCGCTACCGAATTGGCGATTGCGTGCGCGTCAGCCACTTTTATCAAGGAACGCCGTGTCTGGAATTTTTGGGGAGAAATCAGGCGACAAGCGATCTCGTGGGTGAGAAGCTGCATTCTGAATTCGTGCGTTCTGTCATTGAGGATTTGGCGCTAGAAAAAACGTTTTTCAAGAGTTTGGTGCCTGTCAGAAAGCCGGTGGATCGTTATATTCTTTTGCTCGACACTGCCAAAGAATCACCCGATGCGATCGCGCAACGATTAGATGATGCTTTGATGCGATCGCACCACTATCGACAAGCTCGACTTTTAGGACAGCTGGCTCCAGCGCGGGTGCTGGTCTCAAGACAAATCCCGGAAATTATCACCCTGTATGGGATGCGAGCTGGCAAGAAATGGGGAGACTTGAAACATCCTCTGTTAGCGATCGCACCCCTTGAGGAAGAATTGCTCGTCGAACTAGAAAAAGCCTCTCAGAACAGTTGTTTTCGCTGACATCTTCTCTAGAGATTTTGAGTCAGGAGTTGCATACAAAGAAAGGAAAAACCGAGTGCTTACACTCGCGCTACGCGATCGCGCCCCTCTTTTTTGGCTGCATAAAGTGCCGCATCAGCCGCATTAATTAAATGTTGCGGCAACAGTTCTAAATTGGGTACACTACTCGCCACGCCTAAACTGACGGTTACATAGCCGCACACTTTAGACTGACTGTGGGGAAGCGCCAAGTTACTGACTGCCTGTCGAATCGCCTCTGCTACGAAAACCGCTCCTTCAATATCAGTATTGGGAAGAATTACGGCAAATTCTTCTCCACCATATCGCGCCACTAAATCCGCTGGACGACGGACAACACTTTTAATCGCACCAGCCACCTGCCGCAAACAATCATCCCCTGCCAGATGACCGTAAGCATCGTTGTAGCGTTTGAAAAAATCTACATCTAACAAAATCAAAGACAGCGGTGCTTGTTCGCGTCTTAGTCGCTTCCAGTCAGTATTCAGACACTCATCAAATCGGCGACGATTCGCAATCTGAGTTAAGCCGTCTAGGTTAGCGAGTTGCCGGAGTTCCCGATTGGCAGACTGCACATATTGGTAGAGTTGGGATTGATGAATTGCGATCGCTACCTGATTTGCCAACTGAGACAACAAATCCACTTCAAATGGCTGCCAGTCACGAGGAGCAGCACACTGGTGAGCAATCAGTAACCCCCACAGACGCTCTTCTTTCAAAACCGGCATTGCTACAACAGCTTTGACCTGATAGCGTTGGAAAAACTCAATCCCATCACCTGTAAAATTAAACTTTTCAATGTTGTTCAAAACGATTGGGAATCCCTGAAAAAAGGTGCTAAAACATTCTTGAATCCAGGATGGATTCACAGTCTGTCCTAACATTTGAGGGTAGTTTTTACCAACTGATTCTGCTACAAAGGTGCCGTTATTGTTAGCTGCGAACTGGTAGATAGCCACCCGATCCGAAAGCAAACACTGTCGAATGCTGTTGACTGTCGCATCCAGAATCTCGTCTAAATTCAGCGATTGGCGAATTTGTTGAGTAACTTCAGCAATTAGCCGTTCCCGTGCTGCTTGTTGTCGCAACACTTCCTCCGCTTTCTTGCGCTGAATCATTGAGCCTAATTGGGTCGCGACTGCATTGACGAGTTGGAGCGATCGCTCATCCGGCGTGATTTCCTGCTCATGAAAAAATATCAAAACTGCCAGCACTTGATGGTCGAAGGCGATTGGAATTCCTAAGACTCCTTTAAGTCCCGCTTGCTTGGCAATTTGACTCCGCAGAAAAAGGGTCGAGTTCTCCTGCGTTATGTCTGCGATCCATTCCACTTGTTGGGACAGCCACACTCGTCCTGGCAATCCCTCCCCAAGAGAAAAACGAAACGCCTCACTCTGGCGTCGAAATTCATCAAAACGGATATCCTGGTACCAACATCGACAATATTCAAGTACAGTCCTCTTCGAGGAAGGCATCCATACTTCCCCAATATCCCAACCGAGATTTTGACAAAGATTGATTAAAATGACTTCTAATGCTTCTTCTACATCAGCAGCAGAACTAATTGCTTGAGTTGTAGTCAGTAAAAGTTGTAATTGTGTATTCTGAGTTTGCATCTGTAACTGAAACCGACGCAGCCGTAATTGATGTTCAATTCGTACTAAAACCTCAATTGGCTCAATCGGTTTGGTGACGTAATCTACTGCCCCTAATGTAAAAGCATTCACCTTATCAAAGGTTGCATCTAAAGCACTGATGAAAATAACTGGGATACTACAGGTTTGCTCTGAGGCTTTCAACTGTCGGCAAACTTCATACCCATCCATATCCGGCATTTTGATATCGAGCAAAATCAAATCGGCAGGGCTTGCCTGAACTGATTGCAGCGCTAGCTTACCACTCAGAGCAACACGCACTTTATATCCATGATTTGACAAAATTTTAGTTAACAAACTAACATTTGCTGGAGTATCGTCTACTACCAGTATTTTCTCTTTTAATTTTAAATCTTGACCCTGATCCATAAAGTGTTTTTATCGTTATTTTTGACCAATCAACAGATAAGTCATCATCTCCCCCTTCCCTTTTATTGAAATAGTCCCTCGTTCTTGGAAAAGGAACTGTTCTTTTAAGCGTTCGTAAACGGCAGCCGTGACCTGAGTTTGACCAGGAATCCCACTTGATTCCATCCGGGAAGCCACATTCACCGTATCTCCCCATAAGTCATAGCTGAATTTTGTTAAACCAATTACTCCAGCAACTACAGGTCCAATATTAATTCCTATACGAAGACTGAACTTTTCATTAATTTGGGTATTGAATCTAGCAATAAAACTTTGCATATCCAACGCTATCTTGGCAATTGATGAGGCATGATCCGCTCTTAGTATTGGTAGTCCTCCTACTACCATATATGCATCTCCAATCGTTTTTATTTTTTCTAATCCATGTCGATTAGACAATAAGTCAAATTCAATAAAAATTTGATTGAGAATTTCTACGAGTTCAGTTGGAGTCTTTGTGGATGCAAAGTTAGTAAACCCTACTAAATCAGCAAACAAAACACTAACATCAGAAAAACTATCGGCAATAACTTGTTGCTTTTGTTGTAACCGCTCGGCAATTGGTTTAGGTAATATATTTAATAAAAGTTTTTCTGTTTGCTTTTGAGCCAATTTTCGCTCTGTGATATCAGAAACCGTTCCCTCATAATAGAGAAGTTTTTCTTTTGAATCACAGACTGAACGCGCGTTTTCAGAAATCCAAATAATTGTCCCATCTCGGCGGTAAACTTGAGACTCAAATCCCCTGACAGCATGATTAGAATTCATTTCTTCTATAAATTCACGCCGTCGATTCGAGTTAACATAAAGTTGTTCTTCAACATTTTGACTACTGTTTATTAATTCTTCTGGAGATTCATACCCATAAATTTTCGCCAGTGCTAAGTTAGCGCTCAAATAACGCCCGCAAGGTGTTGTTTGATAAATTCCTTCTACTGCATTTTCAACAATACTGTGATAGCGTTCTTGAGTAATTCTGAGAATTTCTTCAGTTTGCTTGTGATAGATTAAAGGACTTAATTGTGTAGCTACTGCGGTTACTAAATTAATGGTATGTAAATTAATCGGAACCGAACCTTTTTTATAGAAAACCAGAATAGCTAATACTCGTTCGTTTAGTATAATGGGAACTCCAAAAGCAGATGCTAAACTAGCATTTCCTATTTCCTCCCCTAAAATCGGCAAATCTCCGGAATTTAGAATCTTTTCTACCCATTCTGGTTTTTTAGAAACAAATATTTTACCTGGCAGCCCTTGATTAGGAGCCAAGGCAACTGTTCTATTTTGTTTTTTGAAATCCCAGAAACTAGCGTGGCTAGAATACCAATTCTGACTGCATTCTAAAATATTATTATCTTCGGTGGGCAACCAAGCTTCACCATAATCCCATTGAATTGTTATCCCAACTAAGCGCAGTACAGCTTGTAACACGGAAGGAACATTATTTTTGCGACTAATCGCTTGAGTTGTTGCGAGTAAAAGACGAAGTTCAACTTCTGCTTTTCGCCGTGAATCTAGGTGTTCTTGCAATAACTTATTTTGCTCTATTAGTTGCATTTTTAGCTCTCGAATGCGTAGCTGATTCTCGATTCTGGCTAATACTTCTAAACGTTTAAAAGGTTTTGTGATATAGTCAATACCACCAACTGTAAAGGCGTTTACTTTGTTATTCGTATCATCTAAAGCACTAATGAAAATAACTGGAATGTCGCGAGTTTTCTGAGAAGCTTTTAGACGTTGACAAACTTCATATCCATTCATTTCTGGCATATTGATATCAAGCAAAATCAAATCAGGAGGATTTGAATTGCAAGCGTTGAGTGCGAGTTGACCGCTAGGTGCAACTCGCACTTTGTAAGACTTTTCAGATAAGATGTGGAAGAGAAGTTTTAAATTTGCGGGATTATCATCAACTACTAGGATATTAGGTCTGGCGATAGGTGCTTCCATCGGATTATAAGTCTTTCACAGATTGAATCAATATCAACAATTGCTCAAACTGGTATTGATTAACTAATGTCATTAAAGTTTTTGACAACACATCATTTTTGGGGTGCAATTCCTCAATCAGTGTAGCGATAATTTCTAAATCTCCCTCAACAAGAGCCTGATATAAATCTTCTAACCAACTTTTAGGTAAATCAGCCAAGTCGGCAGTATTTAAGGCTGGCAGTTCTAGTATTTCTTTCTCAGATGTAGCAGTCATTTCCTCATAAGTAAAAGAGACATCTAAATGCTTGTGGATAGCATTAAAAATATCTTCTTCTCGAAAAGGTTTGCGGATAAAATCATCACAGCCAGCTTCAATAACAGATGCTTTATCTTCATTTAAGGCGCTGGCAGTCAGGGCAATAATCGCAGTACGAGAATTGGCTAATGTCTTTTGAACTGAAGGTTTCTGATTCTCTCGCTTTCTAATCTGTTTAGTGGCTTCATAGCCATCCATTATCGGCATTCGTATATCCATCCAAATTAGATGAGGTGAACTACGTTCCCAGATTTCTAATGCTTCTTTGCCATTAGAGGCTTCTAGTAATTCAAAGCCAAGAGGCTGGAGGAGTTTAAGCAGCAGTTGGCGATTAAAATCGCTATCATCTGCGATTAGTATTTGATAGCGAGGTTGCTGGGGTGCGAGTGCAATAACGCGGCGGTTTTGGAGGGGGATTGCAATCTCGCTGGCAGCGATAATATTTGCTTGAATGTTAAATTTAAACGTTGTTCCTTTTGCAAATAAAGCACTTGCATCCTCACTAAATTCCCTGATGGGGGTTCCAGGAGTGAAAACTTTGCCACCACTAATGAGGGTTATTTCACCTCCCATTAAATGGATAAATTGACGGCTAATTGTCAATCCTAAGCCAGTTCCTTCTTGTACTTGTTGACCAGCGGCTGTTTGCTCGAAAGGTTTGAATACTTTGTCAAGTTCTTCGGAAGCAATACCGGCTCCCGTATCGGAAACTTCAAAAATAATTGAGGAAAGGGGAGACAAAGAAGGAAATTCGGAATTTGTTGTCCCTAATTTCACTTTAACTAAGACTGTTCCGGAATCGGTAAATTTAACGGCGTTACTTAGTAGGTTAATCAACACTTGACGCAACTTAACTTCATCTGTGCGGAGGTATCGGGGAACATCAACATCACAATCAAATTTTAGGTTTAAGCTCTTTTCTGTAGCTTTCAAAGAAAACATCGCTTCGACATCATTTAGCAAACTGTAAAGATCGAAGTTATTTTCACTCAGCGTCATGCGTCCAGCTTCAATTTTGGATAGGTCAAGGACTTGGTTAATCAGTGTCAGCAGGTGTTCTCCACTGCGACGAATGATCGTGAGATTTTCTTGCTGTTCTGTTGAAAGATTGGGGGCACGACTCATGAGGTGGGAAAAGCCTAAAATGGCATTGAGGGGGGTTCGGAGTTCGTGACTCATGTTGGCGAGAAAGATGCTTTTGGCGCGGTTAGCAGCCTCAGCGGCTTCTTTGGCTCGTTCAAGTTCAGCTTCTACTATTTTACGAGTGGTAATATCGACTCCGATTCCCAAAACGCAGATTTTATCACTTGCAGGTGGATGCAGAGGAATCTTTTGCCACTGAAACCACTTATCTTTGTTATTTGCGCCTGTCACTTTTTCTTCGGGAATAAATAAGGCTTGACCCGTTTCAATGATAGAGCGGGTTTCTTGGAGGAAATGCTCAACATCCTCTAAGAATGGATGGAAGTCTACATCCCGTTTACCCACCAGTTCTTCGACAGTCGTGTTGTAGAGCTTGGCAGCAGCTTTGTTAAGCAGCACAAAGCGTCCTTCCCAGTCTTTTACAAAAATGGTGTTGGGGTCATTATCAATTACCTTTCGCAGGAACTCTTGTTGCTGCCGAAGAGCTTCTTCAGCAATTTTGCGATCGCTAATATCTAGAAGTACCCCCCGCCAAATTATGCTGCCATCAGCTTGGGATTCCGGGCGAGAGCTAGCTGCCAGCCAACGAGCGCTCCCATCTGGGTGGAGATACCGCCACTCATAATAGAAAGGCATTAAATTGTCGAGGCTGATTTTTAAAGCGGCGTTATAACCAGGGAGGTCTTCTGAGTGATATCGAGCTAATATGGCAGAGAAATTTTCCATCGCCTCGTGAGCGGAAATCCCTAAAAGTTCGCCACACCCTTCACTGATGTAGTCTAGAAAATGTCTGCCGTCAGCACAGTAAGTGTAGGTGAAAACCGCACCGGGAAGGTTATCGGCAAGGCTTCGCAAGCGAGCTTCGTTCTCCCGTAAAGCTTCTTCTATTCGTTTGCGATCGCTAATATCGATAGCATGACCCACAACTCGAAGTGCCTGTCCGTCTGCGCCTCGCACAACCACCCCATAATCCACCATGTGAGTGTAGCGATCTTCTCGGTGACGGAACCGATATTCAAGCATATACTCATTTTGATGAGCGATCGCCTGGGAAAACGTTCGCGAAACCTGCGGCAAATCCTCCGGATGGACGCGATCAACCCACCACTGACCTGTGAGTCCGGCTTCTTCGGGACGATATCCACTGGTTTCATAGAGTCCCTGCGTCCGCAGAACAATATTCTGCTTCAGATCCCAGTCGTAAACATATCCTTTAATTGCCGATGCCGCTAGCTGAAAACGTTCGTTGCTCTCTTTGAGCGCTTGCTCTGCCCGTTTGCGCTCGGTGATGTCAATCGCCACACCTCCAACAAGGCGTTCTCCAGAGAGGTTCGCCAGCGGAAACTTGTATACCAGAAAATCCCCGATTGTGCCGTCCGTTCTGGGAGCTTGTTCGATCGCCTCTACTGACTGATTCGTTTGGATGACTTTCCGAATGTTTTCCAGATACTGTTGCGCGAATTCATCGCTATAAAGCTCTGTAACAGTTTTTCCAACTACATAGCCTTCTGGGATTTGGAGTATCTGGCGGTAGGTTTTGCTAGAGAAAACAATTCGCCCATTTTCATCCGTGATCCAAGAAGCCGCCGGACTGTTATCCATGAACCCATGAAAACGGGCTTCGCTTTCTTTTAATGCCAGTTCTGCCTGTTTGCGAGCCGTAATATTCGCGAATGAAGATACCACTGCATACGGCAGAGATTCGCCAGCCCGAAATAGAGGTTGGGCGTTAATAGAAATCCAGGTTAAGCTACCATCTGGCTTGTAAACTCCCATTACTACATCAGAGCAAGGTTCGCCAGTTCGTAGCGTCACCATTGCTGGATGTTCCTCCCCTGGAAAGGGCGAACCATCTTCACGAATGGCTCGCCAGCTGGGATCGAGGGAAGTTCGTTCCATCATTTGCTCGCGAGACAAGCCGAGAATTCTGTTAGCACTGGCGTTACAGGTATGGATAACACCGTTGGCATCCTGCAAAACAATGCCTTCTGCCATCGTTGTCACGACTGAACGATAGCGTTCTTCGCTTTCCTCTAAAGCAGCCGTGAAACGTTGGCGTTCTGTGATATCTCGCACGATACAAACCACTTCATCAGCACCACTTTTGACGATGCGTGTCTCGTAGTTGTGAATGCCATCGGGTTTTTCCACCTCGTGTTCGTAGGTTTGTCGCTCTCCGGTTTCAACTGCTACCCGAAAATACTCTAGCAGGTCATTTTTAACCTGTTCGGGCAACGGTAAATCCCATAAGTTTCTGCAAATTAAAGCTTCAGGCAGCATCTGAAAGGCTTCTTCGCCTGCTTTTACGTCTAAATAAGTGCCGTCTATCCGGTGCCGGAACATTGCATCGGGAATCGCGCTCAAAAGCGCCTGCATTCGTTCTTCATTCTGATGCAAGGCTGCTTCTACCTGCTTTCGTTCGGCAATCTCCTGCTCTAGCTGGGCATTGGTTTGGGCTAGTTTAGCAGTGCGCTCTTGTACTTGGCTTTCTAAAGTACGGTTGTAGTCGGCAAGCAGATGTTCTGCTTGCTTGCGCCAGGTGATGTCAACGAGCAAGCCATCCCAAATAATGTCACCATTGGCTTGCTGTTCCGGGCGGGAAGTGGCTTGCACCCATTTCAAGTCACCAGAAAGCGAGGTAATGCGACCTTCCCAGTACCAAGGCTGCAAGTCTCTAGCAGAAACTAGGATGGTTTCATTTAGCAAAAGCAGGTCATCGGGATGCACCGCATTCCAGGCAATCTGAGGATTTTGGACGATCGCTTCTGGTTCATATCCATAGATATCACGAGCGCCAGAACTCATGTAAGTAAACTCATGGCTGCCGTTTGGATGGAGGATGTACCGGAAAATTACGCCTGGTACATTTTCCGCGAGATGGCGAAACTTCGCTTCACTTTCCCGCAGCGCGGCTTCTGCTTGTTTGCGCTCCCGGTTTGCTATGTGCTGGTCTTCCAGACTGCGATAAGCGATAAGCGCAACCGCAGAGCCAGTCATGCCGATTAGCGGGGCAACGACAGGGAGCCACCAGCTGGCTAAAAAAGCTAGGTAACTGCCACTTGTCAGAATTCCCCCGATTAAGCAAATGCTAACCCCAGAGACAATCCATCTGGCAGCAACATTCTGTTTCAAGGGGTTGAAGCGAAGTAACGTCCAACTCACTCCACCACCAATCAAACACCAGACCAAAATCCATAAGGCTTCTTTTGGTTGAGACCAAACCTGGATCAAAGGACGACCCTCTAAAGCACCACTCAAAATTTGACTGATTAAATTGGCATGAATGACGACGCCCGGTAATCGTTTGGGAGTCGCAAAGAGACTACTACTATAAGGGGTGAAGGAAAGGTCATTGAAGCTAGAGCCGATTGCGCCGATTAAGACAATGCGATCGCGTAAAAGATTGGGCGGGATGCGGTTCTCTAGAACATCCGTCATCGATACCGTGGAGAAATTTTCTAACATCCCCCGGTAGTTCAACAAAATCTGGTACCCACCAGAATTGGCACGAACGTAACCGCCTTCATTTCCCGTAAATGGGGTAAATACAGCGTTCCCTAATCGCAATTTATTAGCACCAATGCTCTGGAGGCTAATCTTTTCTTTTTCCAGATACATTAAAGCCAGCTTTGCGCCTAAGCTCAGATGGGTTTTACCATCAGATGTTCTAATAGACAGCAACCCTCGACGGACTTTGCCATCTGCATCTAACACCAAATCCGCGAGTCCCACTTGGTTCAGACGATTCAACGCTGGGGGTGGAGCAACCGGATTTCCTACCGCTTTTTCGACACCCACTAGATTAGGCGTAGATTCAAATACTTTCACCAGTGCTTGATGACCAGGAGGGACTGGCAAATCTCGATAAATATCCAAGCCAATGGCTCTGGGTTGCTGAACTTTCAGTTTTGCGATCGCTTCAGCTAACAGAGCATCAGAAATAGGCCATCGTCCCACCTTTTCAATATCTGATTCATTGATAGTAATAATTACAATACGGGGATCGATTGGTTCGCGAGGTCGCCAGCGAAAAAATTGATCCAATATCGCCAAGTCAAATATTTGCAGTACGCCTAAAGAACTTGTAGCGATGACTGTGCAAGCCACAATCGGAGCTGTAATCAGTAGCCCGCGCCATTGCCGAACTTGGTTTTTAAGTTTTTGTACCATTAATTTATGAGCATCAAAAATAAGAGGAAGGGGAAAAGGAAAATGCTTCTTCTTTCCCTATTCCCCTTATCGATTTTGGCAATTGATTGATGCTTGAATTTGATTTGGCAGCATCCGACTCAACTCGCCTGCTTTCCGTCTTAAGTATATTTACTGAACTAATTCAATCCTTTTCTGCCCTACTCTTAAATCCTCAAAACTTTAGATTTTCCCATAGCCTAGTTTAAAAGTGGCTTGGTAGCGATCGCTTGTAGCCCAATCGAGTTTAACAATTCCTGCCATGTTGAAGCCAAAGTTGCTTCACTCGGCTCTAAGCGTCTAGCTTCAGCTAAACTTGCTACGGTATCGAACCAAATCCCGTGTTTTCCATACAGAGCAGCACGCTCTAGTAGAGGTTGATTCTGAAGCTGGCTCATTACCTCGGAAGTGAGTTTAACTCGTCGAATTTCTCCTTGTACCCCAGGGCTACCGGGTCTGAGTCCTTGTTCGCCAATGATGATAAAAGTCCACCGATACTTCTTGTCAATTTCTAGAGGTGGCGCATTATCTGGAAGTTTGAAACTAAGAATGCCTTCTTGACTCGAAATCGGAATTTTTGCTTGGTAATGAAAATTGTTATTTTCGTCTACTAATCCAAAAAATATTTCCTTAGCAGAAGTTGGAGGTACATAAACCAAGAATGTTGGATGCTCTGCTACTGTCAACTTGCTTGTAGCTATTGGCACCAGCGGAGTCACGCACTCGCCTGTAGCGATTACTGCTTGAGGACATTCATCACCACGAGATGCACCTCCTGCGGTGTCATCTGGTTGTCCACTTCCTGGAGGTTCAAAGGTTACGCGACCTATCGAAGTACCGGCTAGAGTTTGAGATTGGTTAACCGACTCGGATTGGGCGATCGCTTTAGTCAAAAAGCTAGGAGCAATAATCAGTCCTAGTGATAAAAAAAATGCAACTAGCGTTTGAGTGGTAAAAGATTTGTGCTGTACCATTTTCTTACCTCAAAAAAAATATTGTACTGAATTTACACCTAATTATTACTGTAATAACACGTAGATTTCTTCAGTAGAAATACTTGGTTGTTGTAAGAAGTTCCCCAGCGAACAGTAATCATGTTTATGGACTTTTAGAGTTTCTATCGAAAGTTAAGGCTAAAAATAGGCAGATAAAGGGTTCGTGAATGCGAGATTCCCGACTTGGTTAAGAAGTTCGGAATCTGAACCGCTAGCTCATAACTCCAATAGGATTGCCATCAATACGGTTCGATTAGTAGAAATATGCAATAATTTTCGCTGCCTAGGAACAAGGGTTATCGAGGCTTTTTAATCTATTGCTGTTTAAGGAATCATCTTATCCGAACCGTTTTGCGATTGCTATGTTACCTGGGGGTAACTCTCTGTTAGCCTTATAGAAACAGAACCTCCAAAAATTGCAAATTAAGTGGACTGAAAACTCCTACCTATTCAAAGCCAACTTCCTACTAAAATAAAAGATGACCAGTAAAAAGGATGAGCATATTTTGGCTGTTTTAGCAGAGCTATCTGTGCCTGACGAAGGGCTTTAACTTTGCTTTCTCCTTGTAAGAGTTGCTGATAAAATTCGCCCATAAGCTTAGCAGTGGATTCATCTTGCACTGACCAGAGAGTTGCTAAAGTACTGCGTGCGCCAGACCGCACGGCTACTCCTGCTAATCCTAATACCGCTCGCTTATCACCAGTTGCAGTTTGGCAAGCACTCAGAACTAATAGTTCAATCGGATTAAAAGTACCCGGATCTCTAGAACGTAATAAATTCTCGAATTCTTTGACATTTATCCTACCATTCCACGTCAGAATAAATGTAGAATCTGAGCTAGAGCTAAACTGCCCGTGAGTAGCTAAATGAACAACCGTAAAAGAATTTTTATTCAGATAGTTTTGTAAGTTTACTTCGGTAAAATCCTCATTTATAAATACTTTGGAAGGAACTTCAGACGCGATTTGGCTGACTTCAGCTCCTACTCCTGGCAATGCTGGAAAACCTTGTCGAGCTTCGGTAATTCCGCCTGCTAAAATTTTGTTTCGCTTTTGGGCAAGTAACTGGCTTAACGACGCACTTCCCACGCGTGGTGCAACCAACTGTAAACCCGGAGCTACTACTATATTGTATTTTTCAATGAGATATTGTTTACCGTCGTACAGCGCTGCCATTGGTAAACTTCGCAACGAACCGTCTAGCACAAATACTAAAGTGGCGATGTTACTTTTGGTTAATTCTGTTTCAACAGGTTGGATTAACCAGCGATAAACTTGCTGAGACAGACGCAAACGAGCTTCAGTTGAAAAAAATGGATTAAGAGATTCTAATAACTGCTCCAGCGTTTCTTCAATATCATTTTTCACTAGCCGAGTCGAGTAATGGCTGAGAGATTTTCTGGGTAAAGATAAGATTACCTCTAAACGATTTGACAAAATAATGGGGTAGATGACTGCTGCTTGAGGATCGAGTTGATCGATTTGCTGGGGTTGAACATCTAAACAAGCTTCTCGAAAAAAGTTATCTAATTCTGCTAGATGTAGCGCTTCCATAACTTCGCGAGCTTGTTTAATATTTGTTTGACTGGGATTAGGTTCTAACAGTAACTCTACTAACTCACGATAAATGGGTTCGACGTTTTCGCGAAAGGAAAGTTGAACGTCGGGATTCAGCGCGATCAAGTCGCTGCGGAGGGATTGTAAGGTCTTAACAGCTTTGGTGTAAGCAGCGATCGCATTCGGAATATCGCCTTGCTGTTTGAGAAGTTTGCCGAGTTGTCCTTCCCAACGAGCCACAATACTAAAAGCATTAATTTCTTGCGCGATCGCGAGTGCTTGTCTCGTCAGATCTTCTGCTGGTTTCCATTGCTGCATTTGTTCGTACAGGTATCCGAGTTGACCCAGCGCGTAAGATTCAGCACGCGAGTCTTTAAGCATTCGCGCTTGTTCGACAGCTTTTGCTAATATCTGAGCAATCTCTTGAGAATTGACCATCTGCGATCGCTCTTCCCGATTTCCCAATTTTATGAGAGTTCTAGCCAAGTTCACTCGACTGTAAACAGCAGCGCGACTAGGTAAGATACTTTCTAATTGAGACTGGATTTGGGGTAATAATGCTTGGGCTGCGGCTGGTTGTCCAGTTTCTACTAAAAGGCTTAATCGGTTCAGTTGGACTTCTAAAACTAAAGAATTGGGAGAACTCTCTACTATCTTTCGGTAGATTTCCAGCGCTTCCCTCGGTTTTTGTAAAGCTCTAAGAGTATTTCCCAAACTAAATAAACTGGCATTAATCTCTAAGGGAAAGTTTAGCCTTTGGGCAAGTGACAAACTTTGTTCTAAAACCTGCTGGGACTGAGTTAAATCTCCGACTACTTGTAAGGTAACTCCCAGACTTCGCAATCCTGATACTTTCAGCGAGGAATCTGGCAAGTTTTGCAACTGAGTATTTAATTGTTCTAAGTTTGTTTTAGCTTGTCGGTAGAGTCCTAATGCTTGCAAAGCTTGAGCTTGGTTTATCAAACTGCCTAATTTCCCAACGTCGTCGCCTGCTGAACCGTAAGCTTTTTCAGCTTGTTTCCATGTATCTAAAGCCGCTTCCGTTTGTCCCAATGCTAGCTGGAGGCTGCCTTGAGTATTCAAAACTTGGGCAAGAGTGGCTGCATCGGGTTGGGTTTGCAATAAGTTGAGACTTTGAGCGATCGCGTTTTTCGCTTGCTCCCATTGACCCAATTCTTGATAAGCGTTCGACAGATAGCTTAAAACGAGGGCAGCGTGGAGGCGATTGCCCTGCGCCTCCAGGTTTTCGAGCGCTTGTTGCCAGAATGCGATCGCTTCATCAAATCGTCCTGCTTCATACAGGGTTCTACCTTGTTCTAGTACAAAGGCATCATTCTGTTTAGATTCTGAAGGAGCATCAGAATCCGGAATATTTTTAACAATTGATACCAATTGTGAATCAAAATAAGAAAATTTAAGATTAGTCTGCGCTAGTGCCGGTAAAAATGCTGTCACCAAAAAAAGTGTCAACAAGCTTAGCAAAATCCGATAATGAATACTTTTTATAAGCCACCTTATTTTTAGCATAAAATTTTTTGCAAAATTAAAGGGTTATTCATATTTCTCTGTTTTTATCTGCGGTTCAAAAGATAAAAATTCTTTTGCAATAAGGCTCTAGCAATCTAAAGTTAGTTTTAAAATTTAATAAACCGCAAAGGACACTAAAGAAAAGAGACGGAAGATTCCATGAATAATTGAAGATTGTTATATTACTTAGAAACACTGCAACTAGCAATTTCATCCCAGGAACTTTGAGCCACACCATTGATAGATTTGGAAACCAACTCTACCTCACCATTAGAATTTTTTACCCATCCAGTTGCCTCCACTATTGGAGTACGTGCAGAGGCAGTCTTGGAAACGGGGACAGGTAAGGAGGTATTACCCCTAGGGAGGCGCAAATCCCGCCATACTGTACTTCCTAACAAAGTTTCATTGGGATCTGCTGGCAAACCACCGCGTCCAGTGACAACAAAACTATTCCCCCTAGAAGCCAAACAACCTTGGGAAATTTGTTTGCTAATGTCAGTAAAATTTTCTGGTAGTGCAACTAAGCCAGAAGAAGGGTTCACATCAGCAGTATTAATTTGGACAATCCCACTGAACTGAGTTCCTCGACTAGAAGTGGCGGTGATATCGCTATTTGAAGTTTTAAAGATGCCGCTAGCATTGATTCTTACTTGACCCCCAAAGCTTTGTTGAGCATTGGCAGTAATATCGCTATTTTCTAACGCGACTAACGTTTTTGTATTAATAATGATGTTGCCACCATTGGTACTGATATCATTATTTGCAATTGTCTGACCCGTATCAAACAGGATGATGTTACTGGCATCAGTCGTAATTAGGCTGTTGCGCCACAATCGCAAATCTTGAGATTCAATCGTAATATTTCCCTGTTCCGCCTGTCGCTGAGTCGCTCTAATAATCGAGTTATTATCTAGCTCAACTATGGCAGCGCGAATATTAATATTACCGGCATTGCCTTTCCCAAAATTAGCAACATTAATTGTTGCCCGCTCCCGAAAGCTCAATCTGTTAGCAATTACTGTTACGTTGCCAGAATTTCCCGTCAACGGCGGTGGAGAACTCGCAATATTGCTTAAGCTAGTCCTAGCATAAAAACCGCTACCAATTCCCCCAGTTGCAGAAGTTCCTCGTATTTGTACGTCATTGGCTCGAACTGTTATGTTGCCACTTTGACCTGCGCCAAAGGTAGACACAGAGATCACCGCTCCATTTTCAAGAGATAGTTGTTTAGCATCAATAATGACATCACCGCCAACTCCAGTTGAGGCAAAAGTAGGATTAGAAAAAATACCCGTCAGACGCGATCCATTTGCTGAAAGACCACCCAAGTGAAGATTCCTGGCTTGCACTCGTAACGTACCAGAATTCCCTGAAGCGTTAGTCCCCATACCAATGGATGCTCCATCTCTTAGTAGCAACCGATCTGTTGTAATTGTTAAATTGCCGCCTTTTCCCTCACCATTCGTCTGAACAAAAAAGCCGCTACCGATTCTGCCATCGGCTGTTCTACCAATCAGTTCTATAGTATCCAAAACATTGATGGTGGCGCTTCTCCCCGGTTGAGATCCTTCTGTGAGGGATACGATGAGCGAACCTTGTTCTAGTTTCAGATTTCGGCTTTGTATCTGAAACGAACCTCCCTGTGCGCCGCTGCTATCCACTGAAGCAGCACCCGATAAATTAATACTTCCTAATTCTGCAAGTTGTTGTTCATTGTTGAAGTTGATTTGTTCGCTGCTGACTTGCATTGGCAATGAGCCACGAGTAACTGACCAAAGCTCAATTGCTCCCGACTCAGCCTTTAAATTACCGCCCTCTAAGGCGATTTCTCCCCCGACTAAAGCTAAGGTTTTCCCAGGTTGCACTGCTAGACCCTCGGTTTTCGTATTCGGCTCTAGTCCGCCTGTTTGTCCGAACCTGAAATTGTGTCCCGATCCTTGAATGCGAATAACTCCTGCGTTTGAAGCGTTAAATTGTAAGCCTATCGGAACATTTATCATTAGCAATGGGGGGGCGCTAGGCTTGGTAGCGCTAAACTCAGTTCCATTGCTAAATTGAATGCTGTTAGCAGTCGAGGCGAGAAAGGAACCACCTATATTGAGTTTGGCATTTGAGCCAAAAGTAATGCCGTTGGGATTGATAAAAAACAAATTAGCTGTGCCGTTCGCTCGAATCAATCCATCAATATGAGAAAGATTGCTACCTGTAATGCGACTGAAGATGTTTTGAGTGTCTAGGGCATTGTTGAATAAAGCTTCAGTATTTATAGGAATGGAAAATTCTGTAAAGCTATGAAATAGATTGCCGCCTACTTGCGTGCCACCCTCAATTCGGATGGCGTTGCCTTCTGGGATAGTAATAGTATTATTTGGCAGCGTAGCATCCGGAATAATTTGTGCTAAGGTGCAGCTAGAATTATTTAACCATAAAAGGAAAATCGTACCAGTAACCCAGAGGAAATGACCAGGCTGGCTCACAGTTTTTAAACTCAAAGGTAGCGCTTGCCTACAGTATACGCGATCTACAACTTGCCCTAGGAAAAATACACCCTAAACTTCTAGGGAAACGTAGATGGTAATACAAGATTTGGGACGGATAGTTCCTATAAAATAGTTTATCATTGCCCTGTTTTCCTGAATAGACGACCTATTAAAAAAAGGGATTTGCGCTCAAAGAGTACAACAACGGGAATTTAGATGGAGAGGTTTAAGTTGTGTTAGTCAAAAGATAAATAGACGGATTAGAGAGAAGGTTGGCAATTTGGTTCTGGCTAAAACCGAATTGGCTGAAGCTATGGAAGAGATTCGCCTTGTCGCCTGAAAGAGTACCGCCAGTGATGTCGAAGTGAACCGGAAATCGTCTTTTAGGACATCGCCCTTTTATATAATATGGATGCCAGTGCCATCTGTCACAGAGACAACCGACTGTGCCTGTGCCGCTGCGCTGAATGCAAAAGCATTCCCATGCAAAAGCTAGAACAAGGGTAGAAGGAAAACCGAAAACAATTGTGCTGGGTTTTAGTTGCTTGGTGGCTTTGTTCGGAGTTTCAATAAATAGCTAATTTGATGCGTGGATGATTTTGTATGCTTTAAAATGAGGGAAATTGATTATCTAACATGAGGTTTTTGCCAAAAACCTCAGGATTACTTAGAGAATTAGTTATCCTAATGTTACATTAATGTCAACAAAGCTTTACTTTTTCCAACATTCAAATTTACCATGAAAGCTAATCTGGAAGAATTTTTAGAAGCCTGCGAAAATTTAGGAACACTGCGTCTGATTGTGACCAGCAGTGCTGCTGTTTTGGAAGTACGCGGCCCGCTGAAAAAGCTGTTTTATGCAGAATTACCTAAAGGTAAGTACGCTAATATGCACGCCGACATATTCGAGTTTCACCTGAATATGGATGCTATCAAGCAGGTAAAATTTGAGACGGGCGAATCAAAACGGGGTAACTTTACTACCTATGCTATTCGCTTTTTGGACGAGAAAAGTGAACCCGCCTTGAGCGCATTTCTCCAGTGGGGCAAACCAGGAGAATACGAACCAGGACAAGTAGAAGCATGGCAGTCTCTTCAGGAGAAATATGGAGAAGTTTGGGAACCAGTACCCGTTGATTCGGTGTAGTAAAAATGCTTGAAAACCCGGTAAATTGAGAATATTTCTGTGTTTAAAAGCTATCTAAACCTACAAACAAACCCACGTTTACCGTGATGCGACGAGTCTTTTGGGGTTGTTTCCTAATTTTGGGGTTGCTGCTATGGGGAGGGGAAGCGCAGGCGGGGGTTTTAGCTGACCGTTTGGCGCAGTTTCCTCACTGGGACAGCAAACCACCCGTCAGCGCCGCGAAGGGCGACTTAGTTTATCCTGACTGGATGGAAGGTACTTGGAACGTCACCAGTACGTTAGTAGATTTAGTGGCACCCTTAGCGCCAGAAATTGTGACGCCAGGGTTTGAAAGCAATCGTCGCCAGCTGAATCAGCCCGTTAATTTCCCCGTGCGATTCAAAAATCAAGACGCGATAGCTGTCTCTACAAAAGGCAAAAATCAGCCGGTAGTGGCAGATCGGGCGTTTAACGGGTTGAGTATCGGGAAGGCATATTTAGGCGATCGCGCGATCTTATCGGTCAAAGTCGATCCCAATTCTCCCAATCGTCAGGTGACTTTACTGCGAGGCGATCGCCAGCTAGTCTCAATTGTCACGAGTCGAGGCACCGAAACACTCGCCCCAGATCGATTTATTGCCACAGAAGTGTCTCAGCAAGTCTTTCGCGGCACGCCTCAGCCGTATTTCAATATTGTAGAAACCACAACTGCTTATCAATGGATTCACTCATCCATTGAAGCCGATCAAGTAACAGCAATTTACCTCTCGCCTCAAGATCCAGACTATTTCAAAGCTGTCGATCAACCCGTCGCACTTTATCGCTATCAACTACAACTTTTGCCAGTTGAATAGCTAAACGCGATAAATGGCGTCTCTACGTGACTTCAGATCGGGGTGCATGGGTAGACGGCTCCACAAGCTAGACAATTGCTTGCCTAATCTAGCCCTACTTCTTTGCTTTCGAGAAATTCCCACCTACATAAAGTAAAAAACCGTGGGAGTTGGAGTTCCACGGCTTCTGAAGGAGTCTTATCTTAAAACAATCTTATTCGGCAGCAACTTATAGAAAAGGGCTGGTAACAGTTTTTGTAACCGAATTTCCCTAGCGAGTAGCAGTCGCGACTATATAGACAGAACCCGGATGCTGCGCGGGTTTTAATTTCATCAGTCCGCGACGGGGGACTGATTTTATATAACCGCGATTTTTAATTGCCAAGGCAAGGTGTCCCCAGAATTTACATCCGTTCCACATAGCGCTTCAACTCCCGCGCCATCCGCTTGATGCCTTGCTGCTCATCATCCCGAATGAAGGGCATAAATACACGAGTCAGCACCCCTGAGAAGGTGTTGCGGTGGAAGTATTTAGTCCGCCCAATACCAATCTCTTGCAACTCAAAGACATACTCATTTTTAAAGCCAGGAATCGAGGAAACCCAAGCGAGGCAAAGCCCAGACTGCACTCTAGTAATCAACGGCTGAAACTCTGTTTCCTCCTCACCCGGTACGCGCCGCACAGAGAGTAAAACTTCTTCCCCCTGCTTAAATGGCACCGTTGGGTCGAGGTCAAATAAAAAAGTGTTCCACTTGTACCACTTTTCTTTTTTCAACAGAACCTGCCAAACTTCCTGCTTAGGAGCATTAATTTCAATTTCGGTATAGAGACTCGCCATTATCGCGGCAGCTAATCCGGTAGTGTAACTGGGTACAATTGGAAACTTGCAGCTCCTTTAGGCTAGGAGCGAACAATTTTGGATTTTGGAGGAAAGGATTTTAGATTCCCAATCCAAAATCTATCATCTTAAATCTAAAATCCTTAGTCAGCATGGTCAACCTAACACCCAACTCTAGCTTCAGTTTAACGATTCGCCTCCAGATTCCCAATCGCACTGGGATGTTAGCAAGCATTACCACCGCGATCGCTAGTGTCGGCGGTAACATCGGTCAAATTAGTTTAATCGAGCGGACTCGCAATATCGTGGTGCGAGAAATCACCGTCGATGCTGCCAGCACGGAACACACCGAACAAATTGTGCAAGCCGTGAAAGGATTGCCAGATGTCAAGGTAATCGATGTCTACGATTGCACCTTTAACTTGCACCGTGGCGGCAAAATCGCGATGCAGAGTAAGATTCCGCTGAAAAGTCAAGCCGATTTAGCAATGGCTTACACTCCCGGCGTCGGTCGCATCTGTATGGCGATCGCATCTGACCCGGAACAAGTTCACACTCTCACGATTAAACAAAACACGGTTGCGATTGTTACCGATGGTAGCGCTGTACTGGGATTGGGCAACTTGGGCGCAGCCGCATCGTTGCCGGTAATGGAAGGCAAAGCGATGTTGTTTAAAGAATTTGCCGGGATTGATGCCTTTCCGATTTGCCTAGATACCCAAGACACAGATGAAATTATCCGCACGGTAAAAAATCTTGCCCCAGTCTTTGGCGGCGTTAACTTGGAAGATATTGCTGCCCCCCGTTGTTTCGAGATTGAAGCGCGACTGCGGCAGGAACTGGATATTCCGGTGTTTCACGACGATCAACATGGCACCGCAATTGTTAGCCTTGCCGCATTGATTAACGCCCTCAAGTTAGTGAAAAAATCCTTAGCGGATGTCCGAATTGTGATCAATGGGGCGGGTGCTGCTGGGGTAGCGATCGCTCGTTTGCTCAAGAAAGCGGGCGCACAATCCATCTGGATGTGCGATTCCAAAGGCATTCTCTCCAGCCAACGTACCGACCTCACCCCGGAAAAGCAAGAATTTGCTGTCGAAGCCAGCGGTAACTTGGCAGATGCGATGCAGGGATCGGATGTCTTTTTAGGCGTTAGTGCGCCTGGAGTTGTAACGCCGGAAATGGTGCGTTCGATGGCAAAAGATCCGATTGTCTTTGCAATGGCGAATCCTATTCCTGAAATTCAGCCGGAATTAGTCACAGAAGATGTCGCGGTCATGGCAACCGGACGCAGCGACTACCCGAATCAAATTAACAATGTCCTCGCCTTCCCTGGCGTTTTTCGCGGGGCGCTCGATTGTCGTGCAGAGACCATTACCACCACGATGTATCTAGAAGCCGCTTACGCGATCGCTTCTTTAGTCAAACCCTCCGACCTCGACCGGGAAAACATCATTCCCTCCGTGTTCGACCCGCGCGTTGTCAATGCCGTCGCCGGTGCCGTGCAAGCCGCCGCCCGTCAAGAAGGCATCGCCCGCCACTAAGCGAGAAAAGCAGCTGGTTCCAGGCGCAATCGTATCGCGTCTGGAACCGGAAAGTGGGGAAGCGACCAACAATCGACTCCCCATTTTCATCTTTGAAATAGTTTGCTCTACAGATAGAGTTTCAATTTTCTAGATATTGGAAGAATAAGGGGGAATACTGCGTTCTTGCTAGGGAATAATGAGCTTTAGTTTCTTTGACCTCTTCTGGGTATTTCTGGCTGTCAGCTCGATCTTGCCCGCCTTCCAACAACGCCGCTTGGCTTTTCAGCGAGTGCAAGCCTTGCGGAATTTCGAGCGATCGCGCAATAGTCGAGTGATTTTGCTAATTCACCGGCAAGAATCGATTAGCTTTCTAGGAATTCCCATCTCCCGCTACATTAGCATTGAAGATTCAGAACAGGTGCTACGGGCAATTCGCCTCACACCTCCCGAAGTTCCCATCGATCTGATCTTGCATACCCCAGGTGGTTTGGTACTAGCAACCGAGCAGATTGCTAGAGCGTTGATTCGCCACCCTTCTAAAGTCACCGTGTTTGTACCCCACTACGCCATGAGCGGCGGCACCATGTTAGCTTTAGCATCTGATGAAATCGTCATGGATGCCAACGCTGTCTTAGGGCCAGTCGATCCCCAGTTGGGAAATATGGCCGCGGCGAGTGTCCTCAAAGTCCTTGAACAGAAGCCGATTAGCGAAATCGACGACAACACGATCATCATGGCAGACCTATCGCGTAAAGCGATGGATCAAGTGCAACGGTTTGTCCGAACCCTCCTAAAAGACAATATTCCCCAACCGAAAATTGCTCCCGAAAACATCGAACGGATTGTGGACGCTATCACTACAGGGCGCGTCACCCATGACTATCCGATTACAGTCGAAGAAGCCACAGAGCTTGGTATGCCAATAACGGTAGGGCTGCCAATGTCAATCTATAACTTGATGGATTTCTATCCGCAGCCCCAAGGCGGACGTCCAAGCGTGCAGTACATTCCCATGCCCTACGAACGTCCCCCAATTTTACCCCCAGCGCCAAAGGGCAGACCGATCCCAGAGAATGCAAAGTCTTAAGCTGCCCTGAGATTGAATTTTCCCAGAAGTTGAGTCTGGATAATTGTCAGTAGTCAGTAGTCATAAGTCTTTTAAATAATGACTCCTAACCACTGACTGATTATCCATTCCCAACTCAGCGCGATCGCTATGCGATTTAGACCCACAGCACCTTAAAGATTTATCAGCTTGAAGGCGATGGTTTTGGGCTGGGAGCCGGGGATGGACTTGGACTCGGCGTTGGTCTTGGCGATGGGCTAGGACTAGGACTTGGTCTTGGGGATGGCGATGGACTCGGACTCGGCGTTGGGGTGGCGCGGGGCGTTGGCGCGGGACTCGGTGTTGGCGATGGCGCTAGTGTTGGTTCTGGCGCTGATTGGGGTGTTGGTGTTGTCGCTGGCGCTGGCGATTGCTGTTCAAATCCGAGGATTCTTCTTGCTTCTTGGTCGAGTCTCTGACGAACTGGTAACGTAGCAATGCCAGTTACCGGCAAATTAAATTGTCTCTGAAACTGCCTGATAGCATCTTCAGTGCGCGGACCATAAAACTGGTTACGGGGAAGGGGCGGATTTGGCTTAACGACAAGATTCAAGTTTGCCTGAAGAATTCTAACGATATTTGCGGCATAATCCTGTGTCTTCGGCCCCGCTGTAGCATCAACAGGTGTTAGCTTATATCCCTGCTGAAACTCGCGGATAGCCCTTATCGTGGCTTCATCCGTCAGAGTATCTCCAATCGTGACGTTATACCCAAAGCCGCGCAACAAGGAACGAAATTCCCTTGGCGTGTAATCGCGGCTGCGTTCGGCTATAGCTACTTGATAACTAACTAAGCTGGCGGTTATGGTTATCACCGCAGCTAAAGGCATTCCAAACCTATTCCACATAGCTCAATCTCCTCACTCACTCACTGATTAAGCGCGATAGCGATTTGAACAGTTACAGTTTAAGCTGAATTGAGCATTCTACCGTTTATTTTTCGCAAGCGATCGCTACAACCGCCAATCGCGATCGCGTCGCGTGCGCTAACGGGTTCGACCTTTCACTATGCTGATATCCGATAGAATCCTTCTATTTTGAAGGCAACATCAGCAATTGGTGAACAATTAGTGGTATCAAATATGACTAAAGCTTCAGAGGGTCTGTCAAGCTGATAATTGGTAATTGAAGATTGTGATGGATGCTAGCTAGGTAGTAGGTAGCAGCTTTTTCGCCATTACCTTTTTGCCATTCCCTTTTTTTCCATTACCGATTCCCGATTACCAATTACCTCATCTTCCTTTCCATGTCACCTCAAAAATTGGCAAAGACTCCCCAATCCCGCCGGAACTTGTGGTTTGAACGTGTGATGGCACTTTTGGCAGTGGCTAACTTGGGCTTAGTGCTGTTCGACTTAACTTACATTCCGCTGCGCGATTTCTACCTGCGGGAATTTCGCAGCATTACCCGAATCTATGATCCCATCAAAGGCATTGAACCCCATCGAGAAACCCAGCAGTACCTAGAAACAGTAGAAAAACTCAAAGCACAGCTGCAACAGACAGAAGGATTACAGTCGCCAGAAGTGGCAACTTTACTGGAGGAACTGCGCCAACAAAGTGTGGAAATGATTGAGACAAACCCGTTTGCAGAGGCGAATAAGACAGGGACTCTGGAAAAAATCAAAAATCGGATGCGTCAGCGCGTTGGCAATGTCTCTGCCAAACAATCTTTTAGCACCTTTTGGAGTCTGCCTTACTTATCCCAAGCTGGCGTGGAAAAAGAAATTACCTTTTATAACCAAGAAATTCAGCCTTTGATGGCAAGAAATTATTTTCGCCCAGTTGGGGAAACAGGTAATTTCGTTGATTATTTCTGGAAAATCGATCTCTGGTTTATCATTCCCTTCGGCATTGAGTTTCTACTTCGTACCTACTATATCCACCGACGTCACCATAGTCTCACTTGGCTCGAAGCAATGATGTGGCGCTGGTATGATATTTTCTTGCTGCTACCTTTTTGGCGGTGGCTGCGCGTCATTTCAGTTTTCATGCGCCTACACCAAGCACAATTATTAAACTTAGAATCAATACGGGTGCAAATTAACCGAGGATTTGCGGCTAACTTTGCAGAAGAATTAGCAGAAGTCATTGTGATCCGGGTAATCAACCAGCTACAAGGGTCGATTCGTGGCGGAGAACTGACTCGGTGGTTATCAGGACGGGAGGCTCGTCCCTATGTTGACATCAACAATGTTAATGAAGTGGAAGCGATCGCTACCTTATTGATGAAAGTAACTGTCAATCAAGTGTTACCAAAAATTCAGCCAGATTTAGAGGCAATTCTACAGCACAACATTGAAAAGATCCTCAGCCAATCTCCCTTCTATCGGGGACTCCAGCAAGTACCTGGAGTGGGTACCATCCCCACGCAGATAACTGAAAAACTGGTCAAAGAAATCTCTCTTGCAGCCTACAACACCCTCACCGCCTCTCTGGAAGACGATCCGGTTGGCGCAGAACTTTCCAAACATCTGATGGAACACTTCACTGAAGCCTTAGGGTCGGAGGTGCAAAGACAGCAGACCGTTCAGAAAATTCAATCTTTACTTTTCGATTTGTTGGAGGAAATGAAACTCAACTACGTCCAACGCTTGTCCGAGCAAGATTTGGAGCAAGTGTTAGAAGAAACACGGGCGATCCGTCAGATTGTCAAGCAATAATTTGAATTTGTATGTCAATTGCTGATATCCATCTCTAACTTGAACTCCTTATTTAGGATTCAAATTTAGTCTTGGCTTGTGCTAGGACAAGACCGAGACTGTTGAGCTTGGATACGAAGATGTTTGAACAGTAGTATTGGCATCTGGGAAGGATTATTTATTTAGGGCGTTGATGAAACAGTAATGATTCAAGCGGGGAGAGGAACTGTCCGATATTTTAAGTAGTGAAGCAGTAAACGGAGTGAACATTTCAACATCTCAACTGACTTGGAGTAGCACAAGGTCTTGCGGTGCAACCGGGCCAAGTAGTGCCGAAGGCGGGTGTTTTCTCCCTCCACCCGAGTCATATAGGTTTTGCTCACAATCTGATCGCCCTGCTCAATGAACATTGGGTAAACTTTCCAGCCATCAGTGACATAAAAGAAGCATTGCCAGCTTTTAACAATCAGCCATAATGGCTTGAACGTTTCTGCACTGCGATCACCGATGACCCATGCCAAGATCCCAGGTTGCTTATGATTAACGGCTGTCCACAGCCAGAATTTTTGGCGTTTGCTGCCAACAAAAGTTTGCAGTTCATCTAGGTCAGTGACTTCGGGGATTTCGTCCGCCTCTGGAGCATCGTCCAGTTGATGTCCGGCTTCTCGAATCCAGTGCATAACCGTGGTGTGGTGAATCTCGGTAACTCGTTCGATGCCGCGCAGACCCATGCCGTTGAGATACATCTTGATGCACAACTGCTTGACCTCGTCTGAGTAACGCCAAGGGCGGTAGAATTCAAGGAACTGACGACCACACTGCTTGCACTTGTAGCATTGTCTACCTCGACGATGCCCGTTTTTAGCTGTTTGGGTTGAGTGACATTGAGGACATTTCATCCCTCTATTTTACCCAATTAAACATTACCCCTTCAGCAACGCCTTATTTAGTAAACTACCTGCCACAAATTTTGATAGATTGTCGCAAAAACGCCAAATTCCCGATAGATAAGGAGTGTCATAACCAATTTTTCAGACATTCTCTACCAATCTCAATTTCTAGCATTCTTTCATAGATGTTTCTAGAGAGTTTCCGATCGCGATCGCGCCGCCACCCAGAAGAAAAATTGTTCTTCTACAGAGTCTTCATCCCGCGCTTGCACGCGCCTACGTTAATAATCCTCAGTCCAATTTTCCTAGCCCTTCAGGCACCGAGCATCGGTGCCTATCTCTTTTTTCTTATCTTCCCTCAGCGCTCGGTTGACGACTCGCCACTGGCATACCGCTTGAGCTAAACTCAAAGTTAGGAAGGCGAATCCATCAGGATTCGTCCAGAGACTTCTTGGAATATAGTGTTCGCAGGAAGTGGGGCAGCACCCACTTTTTTTATTGGAGTTTTCCAATGACTCATCCCCTGATTCCACAAATTATTGATTTAGCAGCGCCAGTGGCAGAAGCCTTGGACTTGGAAGTAGTCGGGGCGGTTTTTCACACCAACCAACGCCCACCCGTGCTACGCGTGGACATCCGGAATTGCAACGCTGACACAGGGCTGGATGACTGCGAACGAATGAGTCGGGCATTGGAGGCTGCTTTGGATGCAGCGGATTTCATTCCTGATGCCTATGTCCTGGAAATTTCTAGTCCCGGTATTTCGCGTCAGTTGACGACAGATCGGGAATTCATCTCCTTCAAGGGATTTCCCGTAATTGTCACCACATCCGAACCCTACGAAGGTCAGCAAGAGTGGACGGGGCAACTGATTCGTCGGGATGAAGAGGGTGTTTACCTCAACCAGAAAGGTCGAGCGATCGCCATTCCCCGCCAAATGGTCAGCCGAGTGCAGCTGGATGAAAAACGGTAATTGAGCTGTCAGCTTAGTAGTTAGTCTTCAGTGGTTCGCAAGGAAGTTGCCGCTTGACCACTGACCGATTACCAATTACCAGTTACCAATTACCAATAGCAATTAGCGAGGTTTTTTTATGTCAATGGTTAGTCTACGCGGACTTAAAGAGCTAATCGATAAAATTAGTGTAGAGCGCAATTTACCCAAAAGTGCCGTACAAGCAGCCCTACGAGAAGCTTTATTGAAAGGATACGAGCGATATCGTCGTACCCAGAACCTCGACAAGCATCATTTTGATGAAGAGTACTTTCAAAACTTTGAAGTCGAACTCGACCTAGAACAAGAAGGAGAAGAAGGCTTCCGCGTTTTGGCGACCAAGACCATCGTTGAAAAGGTGAGTAGTGGCGATCATGAAATTGGTCTAGAAGAAGTGCAGAAAGTCGCGCCTGAAGCAGCGATTGGCGACACGGTCGTTTTAGATGTGACCCCCGATCAAACTGAGTTCGGTCGCATGGCAGCAATTCAGACCAAGCAAGTGCTATCGCAAAAACTGCGAGATCAGCAGCGCAAACTCGTCGCAGAAGAGTTCCAAGAACTGGAAGGAACCGTTTTGCAGGCGCGGGTACTGAGATTTGAGCGGCAATCCGTGATTTTAGCTGTCAGTAGTGGGTTTAGTCAGCCAGAAGTAGAAGCCGACTTACCGAAACGGGAACAGCTACCCAACGATAATTACCGTGCCAATGCAACCTTCAAGGTATTTCTCAAAAAAGTACGCGAAGGCCCAGCGCGGGGGCCACAATTGCTAGTGTCTAGAGCTGCCGCAGGTTTAGTGGTTTATCTCTTTGCCAACGAAGTCCCAGAGATTGAGGATGAGGTGGTGCGGATTGTAGCAGTGGCGCGGGAAGCAAATCCTCCGTCTCGTCACGTTGGCCCGCGAACTAAAATCGCGGTCGATACCCTGGAGCGCGATGTGGACCCCGTCGGAGCTTGTATTGGTGCCAGAGGATCGCGGATTCAAGTGGTAGTGAATGAATTACGTGGCGAAAAAATTGATGTAATTCGTTGGTCGCCCGACCCATCTACTTATATTTCCAATGCTCTCTCGCCCGCACGAGTGGATGAGGTGCGTCTGATTAACCCAGATGCTCGTCAGGCTCATGTTTTGGTAGCGGAGGATCAATTAAGTTTGGCGATTGGTAAAGAAGGCCAGAATGTCCGTCTAGCAGCCCGCCTGACTGGTTGGAAAATAGATATTAAAGATATTGCCAAGTACGATTACGAAGCAGAATCTCGGAACATGGCAGCGATCGCAGCCGCTCGGCAAGCCCAAGAAGAAGCTGAATATGACGAAGCCGACGATGAACTCGAAGAACTGGAAAGACCGGCAGCAGTTTCTAGCTGGCAGCAGAACGGTGACGATTTTGATGATGTAGAGGTAGATGAGGTGGAAACCACGGAAGTTTAGATTTGAGATTAAATCTTCAATCCAAAATCTACACTCCCCATTGCTTGAGATGGAACCAAACTACCGTCGTTGTGTGAGTTGCCGCCAAGTCGCGCCAAAATCGGCGTTTTGGCGAATTGTCAGAGTCTATCCGTCCCAGCAGTTACAATTAGATCGGGGGATGGGGCGATCTGCCTATCTTTGTCCCCAAGAAAGTTGTCTGGTAGCAGCTCAAAAAAAAAATAGGCTGGGCAGAGCGCTCAAAGTACCTGTTCCAGAAGCACTGTACCAAACCCTGTGGCAGCGCCTAGCTACTAAACTTGAAGGCTGCGATCGCTCCTTGTCAAGAAGCGAATCCAGCCCTCAAGAACGTTGCCTCCCATCCGCATCAGACCTAAAACAGCCGTCCGAATGAGATATTGTAGGAAAGAAGCCCAAAAAAAGCGACGTGCCCCAAATTGTAAAGATTTGTGCAAAATTAGAAATAGAAGTGTTTCACTATCCTTAGGGATAGGGAATTTACTTGGTGATAAACAGACTTCCCATAAGTAGCTTGGATATCATTAGTAGAAGTATAGGCAGCAAGTTAAAGCTTCACACCCATTAGGCAGTAAGCAAATGATCAACAAGTTGTCGTTCAAGCAGATGGTTATGGTGTAAAAACTGGTAGGATTCGAGGGGAAAGACTGGATGAACAACGGCAAAGTAAGAATTTACGAGTTATCGCGGGAATTGGATTTGGAGAATAAGGATATTCTAGGAATTTGTGAGCGGCTCAATATTGCAGTCAAGAGCCACAGCAGCACAATAACTGAATCGGAGGCGGAGAGTATTCGCTCGGCGGCAGAAAAACAGGCAGCAGCCCGACCAGCTTCACGTGCGCGGGCTCCAATGGATCAACGTAAAACAGCACCGCCAGCCGCTCAATCGGTGCGACCCCGGCTAGAAAACAAGCCGCAAATTCTGGAGATTCGTCAGCATAAATCTGGGTCTGGTTCTAACGCACCACAACAGCCGGGAGAACAGGTCGCGATTCCTCCCCAACCACCAGTAAGACAGCAGACGCCATCACCCATGAAGCCGACAAGTCTGAATAAACCAGTGCGTCCTAGCCAGCGGGATAATCCTCCTGTAGTAGAAGTAGTAGAAGCAGAAAAACTACAGGTAGACCCAGTAGAGGCTCCTCCTATTCCAGCTCCGAAAGCTGTTGAACCAGCTCCCCATCTGGTTGAACCTCCCATGCGACAAGCAGGGGAGCGTCCTGCGCCAAGTAATGTGGAGCGGCCTGTATTAAAACGTGCCAAGGTAGAAACAGCTACTAGCTCGCCTGTCAGCGCACCCCAAAGAGTAGGACCAGCGAGCGGGGCACCCGAAAGAACTAACGCCTCGGCTCCTCCTGCCCCCGTCAGAACGGAGCGACCTGCCCCTCCGGCTCCACCACGAGTTCCAGAACTGCACTCGCCCCCCCAAAGGCCAGTGCGACCTTCCATGCCTGTTGGTAGACGCCCAGGCGGTGCTGGTGACACGCAACTAGAACCTGGTTCCAGTCGCTCGAAGCTACTACGGGACGAAAATGATGAAGGTTTGGGAACGCCCGATACTCTGGGAGAAGAGGCAAGAAAACCGAATCCCCCCCGTCTCGTTGGTCCCAATAAGCGAAAACCTGAGTGGGAAGATGAGGAAGAAGAAAACCCAGATAAAGCAGGCAAGGCAGGTGCTAAAGCCAAGCGTCGGGTTCAACCCCTCATTGATGACGACGAAGACTTTGACACGGATTTAGAGGAATTGCCAGCAGCATTACAGGTGAGTCTATCTGTAGCTCGTCCTCCCAAGCAGCAGAAAGCTCGTCCAGCCAGCCCAGTCGTGGTGGCAGCGGAAAGAGAGAAGCGGAAGCCTCAAATGCAGCGCGGCGAAGGGCAAAGCAACGATCGCGATCGCCGTCGCGAACCTGCTGCTAAAGCAGAACGTCCAGAAAATCTGGTGTTAACGGGCAGTATGACCGTTCAAGAACTTGCTACGGCCTTAGCAGTTCAGGAAACAGAGATTATCAAAACTCTGTTCTTTAAAGGCTTTGCGATCAATATCACCCAAACCCTAGATATCCCAACCATCACAATGGTGGCGAAAGAACTGGGCGTAGAAGTGGAGACGCAAGAAGAACAAGCTGCGGCGACAAAAGTAACGGAGATGGTGACAGAGGAAGACCTCGATCACCTGCAACGCCGTCCGCCAGTGGTGACGATTATGGGTCACGTAGACCACGGGAAAACAACTCTGCTCGATTCCATCCGCAAAACCAAGGTAGCGCAGGGAGAAGCTGGGGGAATTACTCAGCACATTGGTGCCTACCATGTGGATGTGGAATATGAAGGAAAAACTCAGCAAGTTGTGTTCCTAGACACTCCCGGTCACGAAGCCTTTACAGCAATGCGGGCGAGGGGAACGCGAGTCACCGACATCGCTATTCTGGTAGTTGCTGCCGATGATGGAGTCCAACCCCAGACCATTGAAGCAATCAGCCACGCAAAAGCCGCTGAGGTGCCAATTGTTGTGGCGATCAACAAAGTTGATAAACCGGATGCCCAGCAAGACCGCGTGAAGCAAGAGTTGACCCAGTACGGTCTGCAACCCGAAGAATGGGGCGGCGATACCATCATGGTTCCCGTGAGCGCCATCAAAGGGGAAAACTTGGATACCCTGCTGGAAATGATTTTGATCCAGGCCGAAGTTTTAGAACTCTCTGCAAACCCAGACCGCGCAGCTAAGGGTACGGTAATTGAAGCCAATCTAGATAAGTCGAGAGGCCCAGTTGCTACCTTGCTGGTGCAAAATGGTACGTTGCGAGTTGGTGATGTCCTGGTAGTTGGCTCAGTATTGGGCAAAGTCCGGGCGATGATCGACGACCGGGGAGATCGGGTAACGGCAGCGGCACCATCGTTCGCGGTGGAAGTGTTGGGCTTGAGCGATGTCCCAGCGGCTGGCGATGAGTTTGAGGTCTATCCAAACGAAAAAGAAGGTCGCGCGATCGCAAGTGTAAGAGCCGACGAGCAACGCCAGTCACGCCTGCAACAGGTCATGGCATCCCGCCGAGTCACTTTGAATACCCTCTCAGCTCAAGCGCAGGAAGGCGATCTCAAAGAACTCAACTTGATTCTGAAGGCAGACGTTCAAGGTTCCGTAGAAGCTCTTCTGGGCGCGCTCGGACAGCTGCCACAAAATGAGGTACAAGTTCGGGTGCTGTTAGCGGCTCCTGGAGAAGTCACCGAGACAGACGTTGACTTAGCGGCTGCCAGTGGCGCTGTAATTGTTGGATTTAATACCACCCTTGCCAGTGGTGCGCGGCAAGCAGCGGATCAAGCAGGAGTCGATGTGCGCGAATACAACATCATCTACAAACTGTTAGATGATATTCAAGGCGCAATGGAAGGTCTGCTAGAACCGGAGCAGGTGGAAGAGCCTCTGGGTCAAGTCGAAGTTCGGGCTGTCTTCCCAGTCGGTCGTGGCTCCGTCGCTGGTTGCTATGTGCTGTCGGGTAAAGTGGTTCGTAACTGCCGAGTGCGGGTGCGCCGCAACAGTCAGATAGTTCATGATGGCGTCTTAGATTCCCTCAAGCGGATGAAGGAAGATGCCAAGGAAGTCAATGCTGGATACGAATGCGGCATCGGAGTCGATCGTTTCAATGCCTGGGTAGAAGGCGACATTATCGAAGCCTACCAAATGGTAAGCAAGCGCCGTACTCTCTCGCCAAATTAAGGCAAAAGTCAAAAGGCAAAAGTCAAAAGAAAGAAAAAAGGAAATAATCTCCTTTGCCTTTCTTCTGACTTTTGCCTTTTATTTTGCTTTTTGCCTTTTTACTACTTGTAATATGCGCTCTTTTTGGTTGGAACCGTTCTTGTGGATTCATCTTGCTGGTCTGGCGACAGTTCCCATTTGGTTGGAACTATGCTGGCTGGGTTTGGCAGTTGGCGATCCCGTGTTGCCGGTGTCGTTGGAACTTTTTTTGGTTGCAACTGTAGGTATTGCACCCATACTGTGGATGCAGTTGAGCCGTCCTTTTAACATTTTTAGCATCCTGGCAGTGGCCTTGAAGCCAAGCCAACTGACGCTTAACCAGCGACGCCTGTTGTCACAGTTCAAGTCACCTACAAACCAATTTGTAGCCGTTCTAGCAGCTGGTTTCATGCTGTGGGTATTGTGGCTAATCTATCAGGCAGCACCGCTAGCGGCAACTGTTACACCGCTTCCCCCGGAGTGGCGGTTCGCTGGACTGCTAGTAGCGGCACTGGCATTTCTGGCAAGCAATTTGTTCTTGCAGATACCACTGAGCGTGGCGCGAGTCCTTTTGACTAATGAAGCAGCATTTTCTGCTACGCAACCCTGTTCAGCAGAAGAAATTCCGCAACAATTTACAATTCCGGGCCTACAGGTCAATCAAATCTTACCTTCGGAAATTTCCGAGACATCTGCGATATCAGCCAACTCTGTAGAACCAATAAATGCAGGAATAGAAGCCCCAGCGTCCTCTGACTAATCTAAAAAAGAGATTTTTCTTCAAGGTTCTTGGTTTTTCAGCACATGGGTGTCTATGTAGAAAAGCTTTCAGCAACTGGCGTAACTCAAAAAGTTTTGGCTGGTTGACTAGCGAGATGTTACTGACAGCACAAATCCCCCCAACCTAACTGCGTTATCCTAAGAATAGACATAGAAATTTGTTAAATAGTCATCAGCGGGCAGTCAATTTTAAAGATTAGATTTAGAGATTAGATTTTAGAGTGGGTTGTAAATTCACAATTTAAAATCAAAATCTAAAATAGAATTGCTGAAGGCTGATAGCTGAAAACTCCTTGTTCCCTTAATTTAAGGTGCATATGATCAGGTTTCCTGCTTCATCAACCAGCCAATTCTCCGGCAATACCAAAATCTGGGAAAGCCTCAAGCAAGCGATCGCATCCAGTTCTGGGTTTCAGCGCTGGGAAATAGAACACCCGTTGGATAACGACCGCCTTCAGGAGTTCAATCTTGATTATCGGGTTCGCCGATATCTGCGCGAAACCCTAGAAACCCTTGCTTATTAGTCATTCATTTGGCATCAGTCATTCGTTCGGTAGCCAAGAACGAATGACTAATGACCCATCACTACTGACCAATTCTGATTAAATCACCTAGATTGGGCAATCCCTGTCCCAATCGCTTGAGTTTGCCAAAAACCTCAGCAAGGCGATCGCCCTCCACATGAACTTCTGAGGTTGGGTAATTTTCTAAAATTTCAATCAAGGTAATCTGATTGTCTGGAAGCGCTGAACTCATCACAGCTCCTCGCAAAGACTGAATGTTTGCGCCATTTCCGGGAGTATGAACCACGTCACTGACTTGACCCAAGACTAATTCCCCAATCTGGTTATTGAGTACCCGATCTAAAATGAGGGCATTCACCTTAACTTCTTGCGTTAGGGTTTTTCGCAAATCCTCAGGTTTTCTTCCTGCCATAGCCAAATAAGCACGTAGCGCTGACGAAAGTTCACCCGTTTCAGCAAAAGTTGTGAGTTCAGGAACAGATACCGATTCCCTTAGAAAGCGGTACTTCAGCACGACTGTATTGGCAGCATCCGCACGAGAGGGGCTAAACAAAATACCCGTAGCGGCGGCTAAAGAGAACACGAAAGGTAGCGATCGCAGCAGTAGAGAGCGCATAAGGAACCTGAAAACAGCTTAGAGATAGCACAACTGTGCTTTCTCTACTTTGACGATACTGGATGCCGATGGGTTGCATCCTCCTGCTCAAGTAACAACTGCTTTTGAATCATCCCTCTCGCCTGGATTAGCCTAAGCCAAAACGCTCTTAAATTTATAAAACCTCAGCCCTATGAGCATTTCAGGGTTTACATCGCCTGAATTTTCTTTGCAGGGGCAAGTTGCCATGTTGGGAACTGATAATATTCGCAACTTGTCATCAAACGTAATTGTGAATATTAATATTAGCGACGCAAGTGCATACACCAAGTATGTATAGCTTCCAGCGTAAAAAAATATCCCAATTGGTGAGTCTCTAAGTTACTAAATCGTACAGTTAATAATGCACATCAAAAGCATCAAACGTATGACACCCCAGGGTTTTCCCGATCGTTTCTCCCATTTTTCTAGCATCCGTTTCGCCAAACGTTTCGCTGGTGTCGTACCCGTCCGGGCGTCCCTGCTAAGCGCTTTGTTACTTTGGTCTGGCGGGGTCATGGCACTTCCTGCGGCTACCCTTACCCCGCCATCGACGCAGATAGCTCAACTTCCTGCAAGCGCGAACGTTGTCTACGTCAACCAATCCACGGGCAACGATACTGCCAGTGCTGGCACCAGTGAAAACACACCCTATCGCACTATCACCTACGCCCTCCAGCAAGCCCGCTCTGGCACAGTCGTACAATTAGCTCCAGGTTCCTACACGGCTGACACGGGTGAAGTTTTCCCCCTCCTTGTCAAACAAGGCGTCATTCTGCGCGGCGACGAGCAAAGCAAAGGGCAGACTGTAGCGATTATTGGCGGCGGCGGCTATGTTAGTCCCACCTTTTCCGGTCAGAACATTGCAATACGAGCAGAGAAAGACAGTGAAGTCAGAGGATTGACCATCACTAACCCGAATCGTCGGGGAACTGGACTGTGGATTGAATCTACCAATGCAACAGTCAGCAACAACACCTTTTCGAGCAACGACCGGGAAGGAGTTTTCGTCACCGGGACAGCTACCCCCAAAATTGAAAGCAATATCTTTACCAGAAATAAGGGGAATGGCATTTCAGTCGCTAAGACAGCGCAAGGAGAAGTCCGCAACAATCTGTTTCAAGAGACGGGGAATGGGATTGTCCTAACTGAGACGGCATCGCCTTTGCTCGCAGACAACCGCATTGTCCAAAACGTTGATGGAATCGTCGCCTCCAACTCCGCGGCCCCAGTCCTGCGTAACAACATTATTGAGGCAAACACGCGGTATGGAGTCGTAGCAAGCGGAGATGCCCAGCCCAATTTAGGGACTCAAGAGAATCCTGGGCAAAATCGGATTCGCAACAATGTTCGTTTCGATGTTGCCAACCTAACGCGCACGAATACTATCATCGCGGTCGGCAACGATATTGATTCTAAGAAGATTTCCGGGCGCGTGGATTTTGTGGCGACGTCGATACCTAGCGGTGGTTTTGCCGATGTTCAAGGGAACTGGGCGCAAGCCTATATCGAAGCTTTAGTTGCTAAAGATGTAATTGCTGGTTTCCCTGATGGGACTTTCCGCCCCAACGAACCTGTCACCCGCGCTCAGTTTGCCGCGATTATAAACAAGGCTTTTTCACCAGCACAGATACAGCCTGGGATTAATTTTGTCGATGTCAAAACTAATTATTGGGCTTATCAAGCGATTCAAAGCGCTTACCGGGGAGGCTTTTTGTCTGGGTATCCGGGTCAAGTTTTTAGAGCCGAACAGCGCATTCCCAGAGTGCAGGTTTTAGTTTCTTTAGCGAGTGGTTTGAAGTTGCGCTCTGAGGATACAAATGTGCTGTCTGTTTACAACGATGCCACCCAGATTCCTAGCTGGGCCAGCACAGCGATCGCAGGCGCAACTCAGAAACAGCTGGTGGTGAATTATCCGACGCTGACTCAGCTCAATCCCAGCCGTGACGCCACTAGGGCTGAAGTCGCCGCTTTTGTCTACCAGGCGCTGGTGAATGCCGGTCGTGCTCAGGCGATTCCTTCACCTTATCTAGTCCAGGCTCCATAATCACGACTCAACGTTAAGATGTATCGCGCCAGTTTTCAAACTACTGGATGCTGGCGCTCGATCGGTCGTATAATAAAGGTTAACGATCAGTAAAATGCTGATCGTTAACCTCAAAATGCGGGTATAGTTCAGTGGTAGAACGTCACCTTCCCAAGGTGAATGTCGTCGGTTCGAGTCCGATTACCCGCTTTCCTAGACAGTCACTTATTAAATATCATCGTTGAAGATGAATGTCGCTTTGACAATTAGGGATGTCGTTAAGGCTAAATCATCCAATTTGCCGAAACGATTCGCAGTGGCTTGGGCAGTTGAGGCAGTGGCAGGCATTTTTACAAGGCGACTTGGAATATCGAAAAAAACCTCAATTGGGATTCAAGTTTTCTGACGCCGTTGGCTGAAATTGAAATTTCTATGTAAGGCTTGGCAACTTGCGACCGAGAACTTAGCCCGAAAAGTGAGAGTAGAGGCTAGCGATCGCGCACAATAACAAAGCTTCTGTCCACTCTACAACTGCCCCGTAGGTATCGCCGGTATGACCGCCTAGCTGGCGGTGAAACCAGACTCCTGTTAAAAACGCGATCGCGCATCCTGCGGCTGCCGTTCCCACCGCTGCGAGCCACCGAGTCGGCGATAGGACGATCTGTAATCCCATCAGGGCAAATAGCACTAGCAATCCCAGCAGGATGTCTTGAGGCGTCCGAATGGATTCTTTATGGAAGGCACCTTTACCCTCCGCTTTGAGGTAAGGATAGCAAGCGATCGCTACTACTTGTCCCCAGCGCCCCCATCCAGCCGCTACCATTAGCGCCGACCACCGATAAGATTCTAAATCACTCAGAGCAGATGTTTTTAATAACAGCAGCGCGATCGCTGCCATCGCCCCAAACGCACCCGTGACGCTATCTGCCATCACCTTTAAACGCCGCTGCCGTTCGCGTAGCTCGTCCGAAGAAAAATCCTGCACTGCCAGTCCATCTGCTGTATCCATAGCCCCATCCAGATGCAGACCCCCGGTGAGGGCAATCCAAGCAACAACGACCATTGCAGAGCGAGTCAGCATTGGGACACCCAGCAGTTGAAAACAAGTATCCAGAAGAGCGAGTAACCCTCCAATAAATAAACCCACCAAAGGTGCCCAACGCGCAATGCCGCGAAATTCTAATGTCCATCCAGATGGAATCGGAATACAGGTGTAAAACGCGATCGCACCCAGAAATCCTTTCCAAAATGAGAAAATTTGCACCACAAACAAACTTAATGACTTTTCAATAACAAATTCAGCAGATTAGCGTATGAACAGGGGAGAAATGTTGGGCTAAGATTGTCTCGTAGCAGTTCCGATTGCCATAGGCGTATGCCGTTAGGCTCCTCGCGCTTTGCTGAGTGTTCGCGTTCGCCATAACCGTCGAATGCGTATGCCGTAAGGATTCGGATTCTTGCCCAAAGCGCGTATACCATTAGGTTATGAAAGCTACCTACTTCCCTAAGTAGTGTATATCGCATTATTCTGTTGCATCTACGCAGCGACCAGGCAAGATCGGGCTTGTTTGAACCAGAGGCTGTTCCCATGACTTATGACCAATCTCCGCCCCACTTACCGGCTCCATGTATTATTGACAGCGGCATTATTGTTAATAAACAAGATATGCGACGACTGTTGACCGATCTAGGTCGCGTTCGCTACATCCACACCCTCGATGGCAAAGTGCAGAGCGAGGGCGAAGGATGCGTACTGGACGTATTTGCTGAACCACAGCGGTCTACGATGATTGCTAACCAGGCAATCTATCTTAACGTCCATAGTTTTGATTATCTGCAACTGCACCAGTCGAGCGAACAGGAATCTTATTTTGACTTGATTCAAGATCATCGTCAGTTACGTTTGATACCACTTTCTAGCCCACTCCAAGAGCAAAGCACGCCGATCATTAACGCCGCTGCTTTAGAGGCAATGGTGACACAAGTTCTGTCTGCTAAGTGGGATGTCCAACTTGACGACGACGATTGCTTATTCTAAGTAATCTTTAGTTAGGAAGTCGTTAGTCATCAGTCGTTAGTCAATAAAAATCGACTAATCATCTAAAAACTAAAGACTAAAGACTATTGTTAGTAGGACTCGCAGCTAAAGTAAGTGGGATTTTCGTTTCAATGTCAGGCGCGTTGTCGCCATACGCAGGCACGAGCCGGGTCTTTTTTGACACCACATGGCTTAGTAGAAACACCTAAGTTTATGCCGGTAGGGACGCTGGCGACTGTCAAATCTGTGACAATCGATCAGCTGGAGGCAACGGGTGCCCAAATGGTTTTGGCGAATACCTTTCACCTCCACTTGCAACCTGGAGAAGCAATTGTGGCGGGTGCAGGTGGGCTGCACCGCTTTATGGGCTGGAAGAAGCCGATGCTGACAGATTCTGGTGGCTTCCAGGTGTTTAGCTTGAGCGAGTTGCGGAAAATTACTGAAGAGGGTGTAACTTTTCGCTCTCCCCGCGATGGGCGGATGATTCATCTAACGCCGGAGCGGTCAATCCAAATTCAGAACGAACTGGGAGCAGATGTCATTATGGCATTTGATGAGTGTCCGCCTTATCCAGCGGAGCGCTCAGAAGTCATGGCGGCAACAGAGCGGACTTATCGGTGGCTGGAACGATGTATAAATGCTAACCAACGTCCGAATGAGCAAGCTTTGTTTGGGATTGTTCAAGGTGGCGTTTACCTGGATTTGCGAGTTGCGGCTGCTGAGTCATTAGCGGAGTTAAATTTGCCAGGATACGCGATTGGCGGCGTCAGCGTGGGAGAACCGGCGGAACTGATTCACCAGATTGTGCGGGCGACTGCGCCAGTGTTACCCGCCGAAAAGCCTCGTTACCTGATGGGTGTCGGCACTTATCGAGAAATGGCACAAGCAATCGCTGCGGGTATCGATTTATTTGACTGTGTGATACCCACTCGCTGGGCGCGTCACGGTACTGTGATGGTACAGGGAGAACGCTGGAATTTGAAAAACGCTCAGTACAGAGAAGATTTCAGTTCCCTGGATGCGAGTTGTCCTTGCTACACCTGCCAGAACTTCAGTCGCGCTTACTTGTGTCATTTAGTGCGAACGCGAGAAATCCTCGGTTACACCTTACTCTCAATTCACAACATTACTGAATTGATTCGGTTTACCCAACGAATCCGGGAAGCAATTTTAGGCGATCGCTTTGTCACGGAATTTGGTCACTGGCTAGACACTCCAACAGAATAATTAAAAATTAAAAAACTTTAAGCATGAGCGTAAACGTCTTTCGGATCGAGTCGGCCTTTTTAGAGATAGCGATCGCAATTTTGGGGATTTTAGCGGTCGAGGATCGTTAAGAGCGATCGCCACCGTTTAGTAAAAGTAAATTTTCCATGTAGGCTGAAATCGCGTCCAGCTAACAGCCGAGTCATGTTAAGATACTTGTCAATTCTTAAAACTGTGTTGGAAAGGTGGATTTTAAATATGGAAGCAGCACTGCTGTTGGCAAAACTGCCGGAAGCTTACTCCTTCTTTGACCCCCTGGTAGACGTTCTCCCGATCATCCCCGTGTTCTTCTTGTTGTTGGCTTTCGTTTGGCAAGCATCTGTGGGTTTCCGCTAAACCTGAACTGCCAAAAAATTGAAAGGGCACCCACGTGGGTGCCCTTTTATGATTCAGGGTAGGCACAAGGCCGCTTCCTAAAACTTGTTTAACCCTGCGATCCCATTGCTTTCTGAAAGGCAGGACGTTCCGAGAGTCGCTGGATATAGGTAACAACTGCTGGATATTCGCTCAGGTCGAGCTTCAGCATCATGGGTATATAAGCCAGAATCGACCCTACTGCTACATCGACGACCGTTAGTTCCTCGCCTAATAAAAATGGTTGCCCTTCCAAAATTTCATTCAGCGGTGTCAGCAACTTAGGCGTTTCGCGTTCCCGGCTTGCTTCCACAAAAATCCCTGGTCCCAAAGTGGCATTGCCAAATATTACCCATTGGGTGGTTTGTGCTTGTTCCTCCAGAGTGGCTGGCATCTTGCCGTACTTTTGGGCGAGATACAGCAGAATCGCCCCTGACTCCCAGAGTTTAAAATCTCCATCAACAATTGCCGGGACTTTTCCGATCGGGTTAATTGCCAGAAACTCTGGTTGGAGATGAGCGCCTGCCTGCATATCGAGCTGGACGAATTCGTAAGGAACGCCCAACTCTTCAAGATACCACTTAACAATGGATGCCCGACTACGGGCACCGCCATACAGTTTCAACATCGCAGATATCCTAAAGGACTTTATGGGTGTGAGAGTGTTGTTTCACGTTGTCTTCTTTGCGGACAACGCGCTGAGCATTCAGTACTCGCTTGCGTTCGACGGAATAGTTAAAGTCATTGCGGGTAGTGCCCAGAGGAATATGAGATTTGGCCTCTGGTTTGTTCTTATAGGTGCGAACAGATGCGATCGCCCGAAAAGTGAACTCATCGCTAAATTGCGCCTCTTCTGGAAAATCTGCTGGCTTGTAGAGGTTATCGCCGACGATCACTGCACCCATTGTGGTCGCAACAGCCATCTTGTAGGAGGTCGGAATCCCTTTCAGAAGTGCTTCCAGAGCAGCTGAGGGGATGGGTTCAATAATGTTGACTTCTTGGACTTCGCCATCTTCCTTGAAGAAACAAGTGGCTAAGCCAAGTAGCAGGTAGTCATCTTCGCTGAGATCGGGAGCATTGGGATAAGAAGTTGCAGTTGTCATAAGACCGTTTTAAGGAACGATTGCCAAACACCGACGGGAGCGCGTAAGTATCGCTTGCATTCTACCAGCATCCATTCAGTTGGGGCAGTGGGGAGAGGTGTAATGGGGAGCATCGCTTCAATTTTCCCTGCTCTTTTGCACCTTTGCATGGTTGTAGGATTTTCACCCCTCGCATCTCCCGCTCAAAATCCATAATTTTTTCCTATGCCAATCCTGCAAGCTTCACAGTCGTCAGTTCTCCTAGACGGGTAAATACGAGATTTAGGGAGTCTCTACAGATAGTTTCAGTAATGCTCTGGATTGGGGCTGTAGATTTCCTAAAGGACATCCAAACCGAACTGAAGGTATAGGAGATCGCTCCAGTGCTGGAAGACGCTTTAAGCAGTGACACAGAACACCCCGGCAACGAATAGGAAGCCGCTAAAGTAGATTCCAGAGAAGTCCAAGGTACCCTTGAGGATGATTATGAACGCTCGCGCAATCAATTTTCAAGACCAGGCAAAACACCAAAACGGTTCGCCGGTTTCATTGACCACCGGCACAGTTCCAAGGCGTTTTAATCTAGTCACCTCGGTATCTGGAGGACACCAGAACCAATCCCTGCGCTCCCTACGAGCTTTAGCAAAGGAAAAAGCTCAGCATGGCGATCGCAACGGCGCGATCGCTATCCTGACGACTCTCATCGAACTGAACCCCAGCAGTGCCACTGACTATAACAACCGGGGGTTGATTTATTTCCAGAACGGTCAAAAGGAGCAAGCGATCGCCGACTATAACACGGCGTTGGAACTCGATCCCCACTTGGACAGTGTTTACAACAATCGCGCCAACTACTACGCTTCTTTAGGACAGTTGGCAGAAGCGATCGCGGACTACGAGATGACCCTGGATCTTAACCCTGGTAACGTTCGGGCTTGGATTAACCAAGGGATCACCTTTCGGGATCTGGGACTTTACGACTTGGCGTTAGAGAATTTTGACCTAGTGCTGAGATTAGGTCAGCTACAAGGGAATATCTACGCAGAGCGGGGTCGTACCCATCATCTGCACGGCGACTGGAACTGCGCGATCGCTGATTATCAAAACGCTTTGGCTGTGCTTGCTCCTTTTGGTTCTGCCGGACGCTTGCGCTTGCAAGTCGAAAATTGGATGAACCAACTGCTGAAACCTATCAGCGCTTGAGGAACCATTTAAAATTCAAAAAAATTCAAAATTCAAAATATTTTGAATTTTTACTCATCAGTCGTATTGTTATCCAGCCACACAACTGGACGCTGAGAAGGGTCAACTCGATGGCTTTGTTCCTGCATCACGCTTTTGGCTTGCTGGGGATCGAAGTAGCGGCTGAAGTTATTACTTAAACGATTGACTCTTTTTTCTGTGCGCTTCACTTCTTGTCGGATTTCTCCTAGCTTTGCTTGCTGGGACAGGTGATAAGGCAAAAGTTGCACGAGAGCGGCGATCGCTGCCGATGAAAGCACTACATTTACTGCTAATTTAGCTGTCGTTTCGATTGCGATCGCTCGGTTAGGATGGCGTCGCGGTTGTCGCCGCGTCCGAGGAACTATCCGGCTGTTTGGTGCCGGTTGCTGATGAGGTTGTGAGGGTTCAATAGCATTCATGGTGTCAGGATACCACTCTGGACGCAAGCGCCACTATGTCTGTCGATAGATGTCAAAGGCTTTAAGGGAGGTACCCCTGCCTAGAGTTGCTGCAAGTGAATTAAGAAGCTAGGGATTGGATGCTAAGGACTAGAAACCAGGGGAAGAGGGAGCGGGAGAAGGGGAGCCGATGTGTACTAAAGCCCTGTCATTCCCTCACTCTCTCTTGCCATCAGCGGCTAGTCCCTAGCAAGGGGTGACATCTACTTGTACAGTTCCGTTGATAGCCGGAATGCCATGATGCCAGCAAACAGCGCCACAACTAAAGCAATATACACTTGGGTATCGGATATCGACATCGTTTACCAACTCCTTATTTCAGGTTTATAGTTCAACAATTTCGGCTAAATTATGCCCAATATAAACATCTTGTAACAAGATGCAACACAGCCGCGTAAAAATTCTAGCTCCATTGTTTGGCTTGCTTAATGGAATTTTCGACTAATTTTTCCCGACAAAGGTTAAGCTTAATTAAGACAGCAATCATTTTGGCACAATTTAGCCAGTTAATTTTTGCTTTTAGTTTGATAGTTCCAGTTTGAAGCTTGCGTGAATGCTAGACCAAATCCTGAACTCTCCGCTCAATCCGGGACTTGAAGCTCCCCTTGTACTGCTTGTTCTAGTTGTATTAGAGGCAGTGCTGTCAGCGGATAACGCGATCGCCCTAGCAGCTATTGCCCAAGGCTTAGAAGACAGCACGCTCCAGCGTCGCGCCCTCAACTTTGGATTAGCAGTTGCCTACATCCTCCGAATCACTTTGATTCTGACAGCAACCTGGGTAATTCAGTTCTGGCAGTTTGAGTTATTAGGGGCACTCTATCTGCTTTGGCTGGTGTTTCAGTATTTTACTTCCGATGAAGGGGAAGCTCAGGAACATCATGGGCCGCGATTTGCTTCTCTATGGCATGCAATTCCGATAATCGCCGTCACCGATTTAGCTTTTTCCCTCGATAGCGTCACTACAGCGATCGCAATTTCTAAAGATACCTGGCTGGTTCTCACCGGAGGTACGATTGGAGTGATTACGCTGCGGTTTATGGCTGGCTTATTCATCCGTTGGCTCGATGAATTTGTCCATCTTCAGGATGCTGGCTATATCACCGTTGCCCTTGTAGGATTGCGATTGCTCTGCAAAGCGATTCAGCCAGATTTGGTGCCGCCAGAGTGGTTAACCATTGCCTGTATTGGGGTGATATTTGCCTGGGGATTTTCTCAGCGCGTCCCCGCTGAGCAAACCGTAGAGATTCAGCAGAAGGAAGAGCAAAAGCGTTAGGCGAAAAAAGATTGAAAATGGCTAATCGCCGATGGCACATTCTTTAAGCGCCGTTCGCGATTAGCCGTTGGTGATTTACTCGTAGATCCAGGAAGTCAAGCTGGGCTTCCAGCTAACAAGTTCTTCATCTTTAAACCACAGAGCAATCTCGCGCTGCGCGGTTTCGATAGCGTCGGAACCGTGGATGAGGTTGCGACCAATACTGACTCCATAATCGCCGCGAATTGTACCCGGTTCAGCGGTCAGTGGGTTAGTCGCCCCAATCATTTTTCTAGCGGCTGCGACCACTCCATCGGCTTCCCATACCGTCGCGACTACTGGGCCAGAGGTGATAAACTCGACCAAACCCGCAAAAAACGGTCTTTCTCGGTGTACGTCATAGTGCTGCTCTGCCAGTTCCCGGCTCACACTCATCAACTTTAAGCCAACCAGAGTAAAACCTTTGGCTTCAAAGCGCCGGATGACCTCACCCGCGAGGTTGCGCTGTACACCATCAGGCTTGACCATGACAAATGTCCGTTCCAAGTTTATCTCCTTTAGATTTTACAAACTGATACAAAACACAGATTAGACTAGAAGGCTTTTTAACGCAAAGGGCGCAAAGGTTTACGCAAAAGGATACGAAGATCAACTTTAAGTAAATTCCCACCGCGTTGACACTGCCAAATTGAGCATCTCACCCAAATCCCTCTTGGCGTTCCTTTGCGGTTTCCTTCGCCTACCTTTGCGTTAAAAGTTTAAATGAATTGCTGCCGATCTACCCGTTATGACGTTCTAAGGCTAATTGAATCAGTTGATCGACTAATTCTGGGAAAGCAACACCCGTCGCCCCCCAAAGTTGGGGATACATACTCGTTGCCGTGAAACCAGGCATGGTATTAATTTCATTAATCAATACTTCGCCAGTGGCTTCAACGTAGAAAAAGTCCACCCGCCCCAAACCAGCCCCATCAACTGCGGCAAACGCTTGAAGAGCCATTTCTTGGATTTGAGTGGCAACGGCATCTGGCACTCTCGCTGGGATCGCTAAATCCGCGCGTCCCTCGGTGTACTTCGTTTCGTAGTCGTAAAAATCACTGTCAAAGGTAATTTCTCCAACGACAGAAGCTTTGGGATTGTCATTCCCCAAAACGGCACATTCTAACTCCCGCGCCACCACGCCTGCTTCCACAATTAAGCGACGGTCGTAGCTGGCAGCGTTATCGAGGGCGGTTTCTAACTCAGCACGCGATCGCACTTTGGAAATTCCCACCGATGAACCTAAATTTGCCGGTTTTACAAAACAGGGATAGCCGAGTGTCGCTTCAATTTCTTCGCAAAGCTTGGGGAAAACACAGGGATTCGACCACACTTGCGATCGATTAACGGTGATGTATTTCACTTGAGCCAATCCCGCCTGGGCAAATGCCATTTTCATGGCAATTTTGTCCATTCCCAGCGCGGAACCTAAAACCCCAGTCCCCACAAAAGGCACCTGCATTAATTTAAGCATCCCCTGAACGGTGCCATCTTCCCCGTTTGGGCCGTGGAGGATGGGAAACCAGACATCTACTTCAGCCGCTTGGAGGGGAAATTGCCAACGAGTTGCGTTTTCGTTACTGGGTAATTGTTGCGGAGAATTTTCTGAGGCGAGTTGGGATTCCGGGGGTCTTCCAGATGCTAAAACTTGTTGAGCCACTTCCCCGGCTTGCCAACGTCCATCTTTGTGGATGTAGAAAGGCAGGAGTTCGTACTTAGCGCTGTTTTGTTGGGCACTCAAAGCTTGCGCGATCGCCCGTGCCGAACTTAGCGAAACTTCATGTTCTCCCGAACAGCCCCCAAACAGCAATCCCACCCGCATTTTATTCATTTCGGATATTCCTGACACTGCACACCGCCGATAGTTTACTACAGCCTAGAGGCGTGAGACGAACTCCGATACGGAAACTCCCTCAACCCTCTTTGTTATGATGCCAGTGTTATTTGCCTCGCTCAGGAGCGGACAACGAGTTTCCAGGGACGTTGGACAGTCATCGCTTCTTCCGGCTCCAGCACGGCAATCCGCCATCCTCTGCCCCAAGGTCGCGCCAGGACGACCCGATCGGGATTTGCTGCTTTGACCTTTTGAGCCGCCGTAGTGGTCAACTCGCTCAGTGCGATTTTTTCCACGGCTAGAGGTGCGCGAGCGACTGGCGTCAGGTCTGGGGGAGCCTGAAGGGTAGGGGGTGCCGTGGGGACTGGGGTTGTGGCGGTGGAAGCCTGGAGGCTTGGTTTGGCGGTGGGGAGGGGTGCCGTGGCGGTGGAAGTCTGAATCGCCTGTACCGGGGGTTTTTTACCCTTGAGCTGAAGCGGTTCCTGTTTAGGAAGAATCAGTTGACGAGTGCTAACACCCAATAAGTAAGTAAAGCGGCAAGTCAACCAAGCAATGCTTCCCGTAGCAATTGCCGTCCAATACACCAATATCAGCGCGTTGTATAAAGTGTAAGCAATGCGAGGGGGAAGATAAACCGCTTCTTGCAAGTCTCGCCGGAGGAGTGGGAGGCGGGAGCTTACTTCAAGTTTCCACAAGGTGATAAATGTTTTCATAGCAGATGCTAGCACCGCGAAATCCTCCGATCCACCTAAAAATCTTATACCGGCACTGGCTGATGCACTTCCAATGGTTCCCCGGTCAAACTAAACGCGCGAACTTCGGTGATTTTGACTTTCACCACTTGACCTTTGAGTTCGGCAATGTTGCCGGTAAAGAAGGTGAGACGGTTGCCCCGCGTACGTCCCATCACCTGGGTGGGATCTTTGGTATTTTGATCTTCTACCAAGACTTCTTCGATGCGACCGAAGTAACGCTGGGACGCTTGAGCCGCTTTAATTGAAACTAAATGATTGAGACGTTGAAGGCGATCGCTTTTTACCTGTTCGCTCAGCTGATTCTCCCACAGGGCTGCTGGCGTTCCCGGACGCGGAGAATAAGCAGCCGTATTTAACAGGTCAAAACCAATCTCGTCCACTAGTCGCAGCGTATTCTCAAACTGTTCCTCGGTTTCTCCCGGAAAGCCGACAATCGCATCCGCACTAATCGAGGCATCTGGCATATACCGGCGAATCGTGTCAATGATGCGGCGATATTTCTCATGGGTATAACCCCGCGCCATTGCCTTCAGAATGTCGTTATCTCCCGACTGGAAGGGAATGTGGAAATGTTCGCACACGTTGGGCAATTCGGCACAAGCTCGAATTAACCGTTCGGTGAAATAGCGAGGATGGCTGGTGGCAAAACGAATCCGCTCAATTCCCGGCACATCATGAACGTAATAAAGCAAGTCTGTGAGCGTATTCTGGTGACGCCCTTCTGCCGTGATTCCTGGCAAATCCCGCCCGTAGGCGTCGATATTTTGCCCCAGCAGGGTGATTTCCTTATATCCTTGCCGCGCAACTTCCTCCATTTCGGCGCGAATCGCTTCTGGAGTCCGCGATTGCTCGACGCCGCGAACGCTGGGAACCACGCAGTACGTACAGCGTTCATTGCAGCCGTAAATTACATTTACCCAAGCTGTCACTTTACTGTCGCGGCGCGGCTTGGTGATGTCTTCAATGATATGAACTGCCTCAGTCGCCACTACCTGATTGCCGTTGAAAACTTGTTCCAGCAAATCTTGGAGGCGATTGGCGTGTTGTGGTCCCATGACTAAGTCTAATTCTGGCACCCGCCGCAACAGTGCTTCCCCTTCCTGCTGAGCGACGCAACCCGCAACTACCAGTGTCAAATCTGGTTGTTCGTGCTTGCGCTTCGCCTGTCTGCCTAGATAGGAATAAACTTTTTGCTCGGCGTTATCCCGAATGGTGCAGGTGTTGTAGAGGATCAGGTTTGCATTTTCAGGTTCTTCTGACCATTCAAAGCCCATATTTTCCAGGATGCCAGCCATACGCTCTGAGTCGGCTTTGTTCATCTGGCAGCCAAAGGTGGTGATGTGATACCGGCGGGGAGAAGTGGTCATGGACGGCTACAACAAATCAATGAAAATAATCGGAACTGTATATCTATAGTACCTATCTGGAGAATACAGCTATCGCGTCTTTACATCTAAAACTGCCAGAACTGCCCGTAAGCGTTGCGATCGCTCTCAGCTCTTTACATCTAACAATCGCTCCGACGGTGCCCCAGCAGCAGTGAGTTGGCGTTCTTGCCCCTTCAGGCAAGAGCCATATATTTTCTGATGGTTGTAAAAAATTGCGGCAACAAAGTAGGACTTTTATTCTACGAATTAAGAAATAAATTACAGCATTCTAAAGTCAGTTATTCACATTCTTTTGCAATTTTATCCTGATTATGCATCAGAGAGTCCGAATCAGGCAATAGAAGCTCTGACGAGACATCTACTATGCGCCTTTACAGCTCCCTCCTCTTATCAAGCCTGTTAGTTACTGGCTTCGCGGTGAATTTACCAAACCTACGGGATCGCTCGGAAAATTTGCAGCAATTAGACTCAGCCCAAAAACACTTATTTACTCACGATTCAAGGCAGGACAGTGCCCATCGCGGTAGCGGACGAAGAGGAAGAGGAAATTCTGAAGCCGCTTTGAGGGGGTTGTTTAATCTTGATTTGACATAGAAGCGCAACCCAGCTTCCCCTAGTTCTACAGGTCGGTTTTTCTATTTTCTGTGAGGATTAAAACAGTCAACATCAGCCAAATAATCGCCAAATTTTAAAAGCCCGTTTTCTTGAATAAAGCGGGCTTTTTATATTATCTTTTTGAATTCGCCTACTTTGCCTTAGTTTATAAAAATCAGCTAATTACTTAGCAAAAAAATTGTAGATGTAACCCTGGAAATTAGCGAAGCGGGCGATCGCGCTCTGGGTTGATGAAAAAGTCGCCAGATGATAAAAAAAGGCGAGATTTCGCGCCTTAAGAGTCTGTAGAGGCACTCTGGCTTGCGCCCCTACAGAGGACTTCAAAGAGACTTCAAAACAACGTTGATAGGCTCCTAAGCTGGTTTCCAGGTACCGTGGAAGCTAGGGGGGATGACACTGGGTAATCCCAAACGACACGCAGGTTGCTCCGAAAGGCGAGCGCTATTCAGAATCCAGACTTCGCTGGTATCGGTGTTACCGTCATACACCACCGTTAACACCCAACCCTGTTCGGGATTCAGGGCATCCGGGGCATAGATGGGTTCTGAGGGATAACGATTCTCTCCCAAATCGGCTTCCTCTAGGGTGCCAGTTTTAGCGTCAAAACGAGCGATCGCGCCAAATTGTTCTTGGCTAATCTCTACACCTTGCCGATGTACCGATAGATAGGTTTGGGGCGAAGCTTGACCAACCAGATGCTGTGGCACAACCGGGAACTCACAGTGCCGATCTAAGACTTCTTGGATGCTTGTTACCTGGCTAATTGCCGGGTTGAGATGGATTTGCCACAGCGTACTCTTGGCAGGAGTCCGGGTTTCACCCGTCGCGACTTCCTTGAGATACTGATTGGTCTGAAAGTCTTCGTAGCGGACAACATCCACAATCACCGATCCGCTGGCATCCACATAGCCATTCGCAAAGTGCCACTGATACCAGGGTTCAGTTTCGCCACGACTCACCAACGACAGGGTTTCGCGGTCAAAAACCAAAAACTGAGTACCGAGGTTTGGTTGCCACTCCAGCGCATCGCTATAGCTGGTTATGCCTGTTAGCAACGGCAGCACGTTCACTCGCACTGGCGGCACGAAAAAGACTAAATACTGCCCAGCAAGGACAAAATCATGCACCATTGGGATGCCATCTAGTTGAACTGCCGCCTTTTGCAGAATTTTGCCTGTAGAGTCACTTTTATAAATATTCAGCGTTGCATTCCGTCCGGGTGAAATCCCAAAGTTAAAAATTTCCCCAGTCTGGGCGTCGCGCTTGGGATGAGCGGAATAATGTAATCCGTCACTCAGTCCCGATAAATTATCTAATCCCCAAGTTTCCAGAGTTTGCAGGTCGAGGGCGTGGGGTTTGCCGCCTTCCCACAGTGCCAGCAGTTTATCCGGCAAAGCGAGTACCGAGGTATTGGCGGCATTTTTTATCGGTTTGAACCATTGATTCCAGATGGGGCCTGGTGCGGTCATGCCATAGTTGCCATAGAGCAATTGATTCGCTTTGGCTTCCTCTTGGTATCCCTCTGATTGAACGTAGCGATAGACACCAGAGGCACCAGCATCGCTGAAATGCACTCCTAGAATTGCACCATCCCCATCAAACCAGTGTCCCACCCGGATGCCGCCACGTTCTAAACGGGCTGGGCCGTTGCGGTAGAGGGTGCCGCGCAAACCTTCCGGTATGTTGCCGGAAAGGAGTGGGAGGGGAGTTAGGGGAAATTCTTGTGCAGGTTGGGCGATCGCATTTGCCCAAGCTTTACGGGTTGACGGTTTCGTGGCTGTGGTCATAGTTCAGGAATAGAACGCTACAGAATCGGGATAAAATTAAGTAATGTTAAGCAAGGTCTTTCTTGAGTGTGAACGATCTTGTGGGCGTGCTGCTATATGAGAGGAAGTGCGATCGCAAAACGCCGACGTGTCGGTTCGCATCCTATGATTTACAGGGAAGGGATCGCGATCGCTAGAGTAAATATTGGCTTTATATGAAGAAACTGATTAGAGGGCTGCGTGAGTTTCAAAGCAACTACTTCAGCGAACATCAGGAATTGTTCGAGCAACTCGCTCACGGTCAGAAACCGAGGGTGCTGTTCATCACCTGCTCTGATTCTCGCATCGATCCGAATTTGATTACTCAAGCGGCTGTCGGCGAACTGTTTGTCATCCGCAATGCTGGCAACCTGATTCCACCGTTTGGCGCAACGAATGGCGGCGAAGGCGCAAGCGTTGAATACGCCGTTCACGCTTTAGATATTCAGCAAATTGTTGTCTGCGGTCACTCCCACTGCGGCGCAATGAAAGGACTGTTAAAATTGGACGGTTTGGCGGCAGAAATGCCGTTAGTTTACGAGTGGTTAAAACACGCAGAAGCGACACGTCGGCTGATTAGAGAGAACTACACAGGGCTTTCTGGCGAAGAACTTTTGGAAGCCACGATTGCTGAGAACGTGTTAACGCAAATCGAAAATCTGCGGACTTATCCAGCAATTCGCGCTAAACTTCACCGAGGCAAACTGTCTCTCCACGCCTGGATTTATCACATTGAAACGGGAGATGTTTGGGGGTACGATCCGATTCGTCAGGAGTACCTGCCACTCTACAGTCAACTTTCCACCAATCAGGATGAATCTGTAGAGCCTAAACCTGAGCGAATTGCCTCAATGCTGTTATCTCCGGAGCAAGCAGAACGAATTTACAGAGGTTCTGCTGCGCGATAAAAGTGTAGGTTATCAAGCGTTTATCTGCTGGTATCTGCAATTTCAATTATTAGGAGCCAGCAGCATCCTTTCTTCTATTTCTTCCCATGTTTTGGGCGACACCCGCACCGCGGCTTGTTTGCACTGCAATATCAGGTAATTGGCATACAAATAATTGTCGAACGCCTTGATTTCTTCCTCAGTTAGATTGACCATTTCTGAGGTGAGATTGAAAGCATTGAGCAAGGTTTGAAAGAAACGATCGGCAAATTTATGACGCACTCCTAAGGGTTGTTCATCGTCTGGAATTCTAGCTTTCAGCGCTTCCAGTCGGGCAACTAGCACAGCAAAGTTTACATTCTTAAAGATTTTTAGTTTGTCAAGTTCACGAGTGTTTTCGATGGCGATGGCAATGGCGATGGCAATGGCTCTGGCGTAGGCGATGGCTCTGGGGATGGCGATGGGGTAGACGATGGGGTAGACGATGGCATTGGCGTTGGCGATGGCGTTAGCGATGGCGTAGGCGTTGGCGTTAGCGATGGTGTGGGCGTAGGCGATGGAGTTGGCGTTGGCGATAGCGATGGTGTGGGCGTTGGCGTTGGCGTAGGCGTTGGCGTAGGCGTTGGCGATGGCGTTGGCGTTGGCGTTGGAGTTGGCGATGGCGTTGATGATGGAGTTGGCGTTGGCGTTGGAGTTGGCGATGGCGTTGATGATGGCGATGGAGTTGGCGTTGGTGTTGGCGATGGCGATGGCGATGGCGATCACCCTTTTACCCACTGGTTTAATATCACTTGCCGATCCCGCCGTTGCCTGTTCTGCCCATTCTAATAAAGCTTTCAATTTAGAAGTATTGATATAGTTTTGTGCCTCTTTTGCCATCAGTAACAACAATTCATCTGCACCACCCCGCATTAACCCAGCTACCAGTAAAAATACTTCTTTCCAGCGTGTATCTGTGAGGTGTTTGGTAACTAACTCCTCAATTTGCCGATGATCGTCAATATACTGAGCAGTTAAATATTCCTGTAACGTCAAATGAGAGAAAGAAAATATATCCTCCGCTCGCTCTACTAAGATACCTTGTTGAATAGCAATCGCATTCAGAACCGCTTCGCCGTCTAGATGTTGAGGCGCATTTAAGTTACTCGCCAAAAAGGTTTTAATTTGCTCAACAACCTCTCGCTGCGAGAAAAATAATCGATCTGCCTCGAAACCTTTGTAGGCAATTTCAGATAGAAGTATCTCTTCTAGCTCTGTATGCAGTCCTTGATAAATTTCATCTCTCAGAATTCGCTTTTCTGATGCCCATTCCTCAAGCAAGATCCGCAGTGCTTTGCGATACAGAATGCTACGGTTATCAGAAAAACTTTGGGAACGGTCATATACCAGACAGAGAAACGTCAACAATAACGGCGTATGGGCTAATTCTTTGGCAGCTTTATGTTCTGTTTTTTGCAGTATTTCCCAGCATTTCTGTGCTGTTCCCGCCTGTTTATCTGCCTCGGATTGAAACCAGTTACCTATAAACTGCTCAATCTGGGTATCATCAAAATCTGCCATTGTTACATCGCTAAACCGACGGAACCCACTGCGATAGGCAGCAGTGCGACAGGAGGCAATGAAGCGATTTTTATCATGTTGGTCAACAAAGTCCTGGATTTGGCCAATTGCCTCATTCAAATTCTTTGTCGGCACTTCATCTAAACCATCCAGCAAAATCAGCAACTTGCCGTCTTTTAATAATTCTTTGGTGGATTCTTCAGGTGAAGGGAAACCACAAGTGCGAAACTCATCACTGATGACTTTCTCAATATTGATGTCACCAGCGTTAAATCTTTTAAGTTCGATGAAAACGGGGATACAGGAGTGCTTAAATTTTCCCTTTTTGCTCTTGAGTGCTTCCAGTCCCATGCGCCGCAAAAATGTGGATTTTCCTGCTCCTGGCCCACCGAGTACCATGAGATATTGCTTTTCGTTAGCAACTTTCAGCCCTTCTTGCTTACGGATATCTTTAGACCGATAACTGCGTCTTTGAGCTTGGCGGTAAGCTTCTTCCAGACTATCAATTGACTCAAATCGACAAATATCCCGCTCATCTAAAAACTGAACGCCAGTATAGACTGACTCCAAATCTATAGGCTCCCGCATTCCTAAAACTTTCAGGATGCCGTGACGCTCAGTATAGTTCTTAACGTATTGCTGCGATGCCTGATAAATTAAATTCTTTGTTCCCTGATTTAGGCTTTTACTTATCCCGCCGACGACTTTTCCCCCACCTTCCCAGACTGTTTTAATAACAATTTTGCCTAGTTCTAAACCCAGTGGAGCTAGTGGTTCAAATCCTGTCATAGGGGTAGGGATGAGTTGGTTTTAGTTATTTCTACAAGTTAGTCGCTGCTTTTTCCAGACGGCTAATCCTAATTCAATAGGTTTTGATGTGGCACCTTTGATCGAGTCTAGCCCGTTTAAAAAAGCACCATTCTCAAGCGGGCGGTTGAAACCGCAGCTACACAAACACAACCTGCCTACGCAGGTTTCAAAACCCGGAAATTTCCTCAGTCCGCGTTAGCGTAGCGTGCGCGTAACCGCATAGGCGGACTTGGTTTGTATAGCCGCGAATTCCATTCGCCAGGACCTGGTCACTTCTTAGGAAGGATGGAGCAAAAATCTACCTACTAGCCGCTTCAGCCGTTTCCTGCTTCTGTTGCGATCCCTGAGTTCCTAGCTGAATTAGCTCAATCTTGTAGCCATTCGGGTCTTCCACAAAGGCAATCACCGTGGAACCGTGCTTCATTGGCCCTGGTTCCCGCGACACCTTGCCGCCCCGCGCCTTGATTTCGTTACAGGTGGCGTAAATATCATCAACGCCAAGCGCTATATGACCGTAGGCATCTCCCAGGTTATACTGCTCTACGCCCCAGTTGTAGGTTAATTCCACAACTGTATGGTCAGATTCGTCACCGTAACCCACAAATGCCAGAGTGAACTTCCCATCCGGATAATCTTTGCGGCGCAGTAACTTCATGCCCAGCACGTCGCAGTAAAATTTCAAAGACTCTTCTAGGTTGCCGACTCGCAACATCGTATGTAGCATTCGCATCGTTTTGATCCCGAATTCCTTTTTAATATGACGTTTGAGTGTCCGCTCAGGACGTATTCTATTTCAATCCCCGATCGGGATCTTTACACAACAACCCACGCCACCATAGAAACCATATTACATTCAGCCACGCTAGGTGTTTTTGACAAGGGATGACAACCGCTATAACCAGCTGGCTAAAAAGCCTATCTAAGGTTTGCTGATGTGTGAGACACTTGCAATTTTGCTACTGAAGGGTGAAACGGAATGATTAACACGCCAGATACTGCCATCGACGCCATTGTGGCTCGTGAAATTCTCGACTCGCGGGGGCGTCCCACAGTGGAAGCCGAAGTCTATCTGATCAACGGTGTGATGGGATTGGCTCAAGTTCCCAGCGGCGCTTCTACAGGGACTTTTGAAGCCCACGAACTGCGGGATGAGGATGCCAGCCGCTACGGTGGCAAAGGCGTCCTCCAAGCCGTCCAGAATGTCGAGGAGAAAATTGCTCCGGAGTTGTTGGAGATGGATGCGCTCGATCAGGTTTTGGTTGACCGCACGATGATTGAGCTGGATGGCTCGGAGAATAAATCGAATTTGGGAGCAAATGCCATCCTCGCCGTCTCCCTGGCAACCGCCAAAGCGGGTGCAGCGGCTCTGGAATTACCGCTCTATCGCTATCTTGGGAGTCCCTTATCGAATGTGCTGCCGGTGCCGTTGATGAACGTCATCAATGGCGGTGCCCACGCGGATAATAACGTGGATTTCCAAGAGTTTATGATTGTGCCGGTCGGGGCATCTTCGTTTAAGGAAGCGCTGCGTTGGGGTGCCGAGGTGTTTGCGGCTCTCAGCAAAGTTTTAAAGGACAAAAACTTGCTGACTGGCGTTGGCGACGAAGGCGGTTTTGCTCCTAATTTAGAGTCCAATCAAGCGGCTTTGGAACTATTAGTGGCGGCGATTGAAAAGGCTGGCTATAAACCCGGACAAGACGTGGCGCTGGCGCTAGATGTTGCTGCCAGTGAGTTCTATAAAGGAGGGCAGTATGTTTACGATGGCTCCTCCCATTCCCCGGCTGACTTTATTGAGTATCTGGGTAAGTTGGTAGGACAATATCCGATTGTCTCAATTGAGGACGGACTGCACGAAGAAGACTGGGAAAACTGGAAACTATTAACCGAGAAAATGGGCGATCGCGTTCAACTCATCGGCGACGATTTGTTTGTCACTAACCCCATCCGCTTGCAAAAAGGCATTGAGCAAGCCGCAGCGAACTCGATCCTGATTAAACTCAATCAAATTGGTTCTCTTACGGAAACTCTAGAAACGATTGAACTGGCTACTCGCAACGGATTCCGGTCAATCATCAGCCATCGCTCCGGCGAAACTGAAGACACCACGATTGCCGATTTAGCCGTAGCCACGAGAGCCGGACAAATTAAAACAGGTTCGCTTTGTCGCAGCGAACGGGTGGCAAAGTACAACCGACTGCTGCGAATTGAAGATGAATTGGGCGATCGCGCAGTTTATGCCGCTACGATTGGGCTAGGTCCCCGCTAAAGCGGATTAATTCGGGCAGTTTGTGCCAGATAATCGGGTGGCTCGTTCAGGAATTCAGTCAATTTGTCTGTTGTCTATAAAAGGATTGACCGACTTTTGCACAACTCAATATGAAACTAAAAATCCTAGCGATCGCCACCCTATTTGCTCCCCTGTCTGTGTCAGCAGCCGTCCGCGCCGAAGCAGTTAGACCATTACTTCAAATCCAACCCTGTAATAACTGTCAGCTCATCGGCGCTGCTGAAACGACGCCAGACGCTCAAGAGGATTGGCAGGAGTTTTCTTCCTCTGAAGGAGGCTTTGTGGTGCTAATGCCGGGAACCCCAGAGGAAGAAACACATACCGAAAAAGCTGAAGAAGGTGACGTTGAGCAGCATTTGTTTACAGCCGCTACGTCGGATGGTGTCTTTTTAGTCTCCTATGCTGACTTTGCCAATGAGATCGATCGGCTAGAGGCTAAAGAACTCTTGGATGCGGCGACTGAGGGTTATATAACGGATGGCGCGAAGTTAATCGCTCAGCGCCCAATTTCACTGCATGGAAGTCCCGGCAGGGAAATTAAGTATAAAGATTCGGACGGTTCTATTGGTCAATGTCGGATTTTTCTGGTGAACAAGCGGCTGTATCAAGTCAGTACGCTTGGTTCAAATACCAAGGATGTTCAAAAGTTTTTCGGCTCATTTCAATTGATGCCGTAATCAAAGCATTTGGAGTATTTTTTCACATAAACTCATTCACATTTTGTAGGGGCGTGTTTGTGCCATGCCCCTACACCAGGAATTAGGGGTGAATAAGTACTACGACCAGCGATCGCTGTTTGCCAGCCAATTATTTTGGATGCCCGTTTTCTAGACTAGAAAACGGGTTTTTGGTATGTACCTAGCGATCCAATATTTTATTGGGCTGCGACTGAGTCGCGCGATCGCGTCAAATTTTTTCTCGTCGCAGCTAACTTCAGTAAGCCCCTCTGATTGCCAACACCAGCCGCTCATTCGACGACTCCGAAAAAACGATCCCTGAGCCATCCAACTCAACACCCAAAAATCTAAAAGGCGATCGCTACGGGTAAAAACCGAGTTGAGGTAAACCTAGGGTTTCTTCCATACCCAGCATCAAATTGAGACATTGGAGAGCTTGACCAGCTTGACCTTTGATTAAATTATCAATCGCTGACATAACAATGACCCGATCGGTGCGGGGATCAACTTCGATGCCGATATAGCAAAGATTAGTCCCGCAAGCCCATTTCGTTTGAGGGTAGATGCCGCCTGGTAATATTTTGACAAAAGGCGAAGCACGGTAGAAAGCTGAAAAGATGGTAATTAAGTCTTCTCGCACTAACCCGGGATCGCGCAAGTTGGCATAAACGGTTGCGAGAATCCCGCGCACCATTGGAATCAAGTGAGGGGTAAACTGCACCGTAACTTCGTGACCGGCGAGATCGCTACAAACTTGCTCAATTTCGGGGGTATGTCGGTGCCGTCCGCCAACACCGTAAGCTCCTAGCGTATTATCTGCCTCAGCCAGTAACAAATTGGTTTTCGCTTGCCGTCCACCGCCGGAGGTGCCAGATTTGGCGTCGATAATCGCCGTTTCTGGTAAGACTAACCCTTGCTTGAGTAGCGGCGAGAGTGCTAGCAAACTGGCGGTGGGATAGCAACCCGCACAACCTACTAACTGGGCGTCGGCAATGCGATCGCGGTATAGTTCCGGTAAGCCGTAAACCGCCGTAGTTGCGAGTTCTCGGTCTTGACGTTCTCCACCGTACCAAGCTTGATAGGTTTCCGGGTTGGAAAATCGGTAATCGGCAGATAAATCCAGCACCTTGCAACCCTTCGCCACTAGCGTCGGTGCCATCTGATAGGCAAGACCATTGGGCAAAGAGAGAAAAACGGCTTGACAGCGATTGGCAATGGTATCTAAATCAAGCGGTTCTATCTTTAAGTCAACGCGATGACCTAAATGGGGGTAAAGGTCGGAAAATGACTTTCCAGCGCTACTCTCACCACCTAGGTAAACCAGTTCGACTCCTGGATGCTCCATCAAGAGTCTTACAAGTTGCACACCACCATAGCCTGACGCGCCAACAATTCCAACAGGCACGCGCCCTAAATCACCCATGATGCTTGTTCCCTAAAAAGTTTAAATTTTAAACGCTCAGCGGTCAGCAAAGCGCAGTCAACCAAAGTCAGTACTGAGCGATCAGGATACGGCATTGCCATGTCCCTAATGGTTGCTGAATAGAATTTCTTTGTCATTGCTTATTCCTCAGTCCTGCTAAAAGCTGATGGCTGAAAGCGACTTTTGCTGCATTGTAGTATTAAAACCAAGATTTGGTGGTAGAAATATCAGCGTCATCATTTAGGGTTACAAGGTTAGCTGCGGGGAATTCAAGGTTGGCTAGAGCAACTGTTCGGGGAGTGACCGACTCTTTTGGGAATTTATCCTTATAGAAAAGCACCGCTCCAATTGATATTTTGGGCGGTGCTGCGTGGTCTAATTAGCGTTATAAATCAATATCATGACATATTGCGCTTCTCACTTGAACCAAATGTGGCAGAAGAACCTAACGCCCTAACTCTCTTTTAGGCAAGGTGCGAGGGAATCCTTCTTTCCCTTAATTCCTACTTATAGCAGTCATAAATGATTCGTGAAGGCGAGATCCTCGACAACTCTTACAAATTCGGGGAGCTGAAGGGCTGACATCACACAACTCAATTTGGAGCGCTATAGCAGTCCGAGGGGATTTCTACGAGATATTTTAAACGAATCGTCTTAGCGATCGAGCATAGCTGAGGGCGTCCGCGCTATAGAATATAGAAGATAAGAAAAACAGAGAATAAAAAAAAATCAGTTTTTTTAAACTACTATCTATGAATCTCAATTTAGTTATTTATATAATCATTTTTTAAGCTTATATTTTAATCTCAAAACGGTAATATTTTGTATTTCAATCGAATTACTTTCATAGAGATGACTTTAAAAAAACTAATAATGTGAGATTCATTTATTCAATTTGTTTTAACAACTCGGAGGGAGATACGCTTAAAGCTTTTGCTAAACGGACGATATTAACAAGGGAAACATTTCTCTCGCCCCGCTCAATACCACCGATGTAAGTGCGGTGTAACCCGGTTAATTCTGCTAATTTTTCCTGGGAAAGTTCGCGTGTCTTTCTTAATTTTCGGAGTTGTTTGCCAAATTTTTCGAGTTCGGGATTAGCCGCCATAATTGAGAAAGAAGGTTGTTTTAGATAACGATAAGTCTACAGACGATAAGTATCAATTTGAGCGATCGCTGTCGAATTCGCGCGATCGCGCCGCTGGGGGCTGCCCACAGGCTACTCTCAAAAAGAGATACTGGATCTATGGTTTATTGCGCTAATTAATCTGTGGAATTGTCTCAAAGCAAAGAGGCGCAAAATCGCGCTTCTTCAACCCAACCGTTTAAATTTGACGCGATTGACGCCGCCTTGGCAGACCTGAAGGCGGGGCGGGTGGTCGTGGTAGTAGATGATGAGAGCCGGGAAAATGAAGGCGACTTAATTGGCGCGGCTCAGTTCGCGACGCCCGACATGATTAATTTTATGGCGGTGAATGCAAGGGGTTTGATTTGTCTGGCGCTGACAGGCGATCGCTTGGACGAACTGGATCTGCCCTTGATGGTGAGTAACAACACCGACAGCAACCAAACGGCCTTCACCGTCAGCATCGACGCCGCACCGAATATGGGAGTTCGTACCGGCATCTCAGCGGAGGATAGGGCGGTGACGATACAAGTCGCCCTTAACCCAGCAACCCAGCCAAATGACTTGCGCCGTCCCGGTCACATTTTCCCCTTGCGGGCGCGGGAAGGGGGCGTCCTGAAACGAGCCGGTCATACAGAAGCCGGTGTTGATTTGGCAAGATTGGCGGGATTGTACCCGGCTGGGGTGATCTGTGAAATTCAAAATCCTGATGGGTCGATGGCGCGGTTGCCACAGTTAATCGAGTACGCCAAGACTCACCAACTGAAAATTATTAGCATTGCTGACTTAATTAGTTACCGCCTCAACCACGAACGGTTTGTCTGCCGGGAGACGATTGCTGAACTGCCGACTCAGTTTGGGAATTTTCAAATTTACGCCTACCGCAACAGCCTGGATCAATCCGAACACGTCGCAATTGTCAAGGGAGACCCAGCCGAGTTCTCAGACCACTCAGTGATGGTGCGGATGCACTCGGAATGCCTCACGGGTGACGCTTTGGGTTCTATGCGCTGCGACTGCCGCATGCAGTTGCAAGCGGCGCTGAAAATGATTCAGAATGCCGGGTCGGGGGTTGTGGTTTACCTGCGCCAAGAAGGACGGGGAATTGGGCTGGTTAATAAATTGAAAGCATACTCGTTGCAAGACATGGGGCTGGATACCGTCGAAGCAAACGAGCGCTTAGGTTTCCCTGCTGACTTGCGGGATTACGGGGTGGGGGCGCAAATTCTCAACGATTTGGGAGTGAAAAAAATTCGCCTGATTACGAATAATCCCCGCAAAATTGCAGGTTTAAAAGGTTATGGCTTAGAGGTGGTGGATCGGGTGCCGCTGTTGATTGAGGCGAATGATTATAATTCCATCTATCTAGCGACCAAAGCGAAAAAGCTGGGTCATATGCTGTTGCAAACGTATTTAATCACCGTAGCGCTGCACTGGCAGGATGAGCCGGAGTCAGTCACAAAGCGCTACGAACGATTAGAGAAACTACGGCATTTGGCAAAAACTCACGATTTGTTGTTGCAGGAAGAAACGCGACCTGTTGGGATCGCTCTGTTCGGCACGCCATCGTTAACCGTTCACTTAGGTTTTGACCAACCCAATCTGGCGTCACCGGATTGGTATCAGCAGACAGGACATCCTTATGTGCGAGCGATCGCGCAAATTCTGGATGCTTTGAGCGCGTGGCCTCAGTTGCAATATCTAGAATTTATGGTTTCGACGGGAATAGACCCCCTGACAGGCTTACAAATCCAGCTAGACCGGCAGAACTTCCCCGCAAGTACCCTGCCTTCGTCAGTTTGCCATCAGTTAGAAACCCAGAAAATCTACAGCTTTCAGAGTGGTGAGGGCTAAGTAGAGTTAGGACTGAGGACTGAGTAGAGTTAGGACTGAGGGCTGAGGACTGAGGGCTGAGGACTGAGGACTGAGTAGAGTTAGGGCTGAGGACTGAGTAGAGTTAGGAAGGTTTTCAGCTAACGTTTGAGAGCTTTTACTGGATGAGCGTCTAAGTAGATTGGGATAAATAAACTTAACGGATAGGACTGTTTATCGCTCATGGAAAATTGAAAATTACCATGAACAATCAACGATAAACGGGCTTATTGAGTTATGTTTATTTTCACCGAGTTACTTAATTCCGTAATTTCTAGTAATGAAGCGATGCACTACGGATATAAAGCTATCACCGTTATAGGAACTGCCGCCTTACTTAGTGGAGGGACGACAGCTATCTATGCACAGACTCAGCCCCTACTCTTTCCTCAGCACTCTTTCCCTAGCACTCTTATAGTGGCTCAGTCGAGTGCAGAGGAATTATTCAATCGGGGGATGGAGAAGTATAACCAAGAAAACTATAGCGGCGCTTTCAATGATTTCACCGCTGCAATTCGCCAGGATGCCAACCTGACTAAAGCCTACTACAGCCGAGGGTTGGCAAGGCGGAAGCTAGGAGATAATCAGGGAGCGATCGCAGATTACACGGAGTTGCTAAAGCGAAATCCCCAGAATGCCGATGCCTACCTCAATCGGGGTGTAGTTTATGCCGACCAAAAAAAGTATGGGGAAGCAATTGAGGATTACACCAAGGCGCTGAATCTCGACCAGAAAAATGCGATCGCTTATTACAACCGGGGGAACGCCCGCAGTGCGCTAGGAAATCCTAGAGGAGCTGTTGAGGACTACAGCAAAGCGATTCAGCTTCAGCCTAAGGATGCCACCGCCTACGTGAATCGGGGGAATGCTCGCGTTCAACTGGGAGAAACCCAGGAAGCGATCGCTGATTTTACAAAGGCTCTGGGTCTGAACCCCAATCTAGTAGAAGCTTATTACAATCGCGGGATTGTCCGGCGGCGGCTGGGAAATATCAAAGAAGCGATCGCGGATTATGACCAAGCCATCCAGCGCGATCCCAACAATGCAGCAGCTTACTACAATCGAGCGATCGCCCGTCAGCAAATCGGCAATCCTCAAGCAGCCATTGCCGACTATACCGAGGCGATCGCTATTTCTCCCAACTTTGCTAAAGCTTATGGCAACCGGGGGCTGCTGCGCTACGAAACCGGCGATGCTAGAGGCGCAATTGAGGATTTACAAGCATCTGCGCGACTTTTCTCCGAGCAAGGATTAACCGCTGACTCTCAAAAGGCATTGCAATTGCTGAGACAGTTAAAATAGACCGCCTCCGTCATCGAAATGAGCCAGTGCCCATCTTCTGCCAGATCCCAACCACGTTCTGAGGTGAAAGTCGGTCAGGGTTGTTATTTTTCGCAAACACCGCTGGAATTTTGTACACCCTTTTTCAGAGGAGATAGGGTAGAGATCGTGTGCCGCTTCGCAAGGATACGTCTCTTTAATTACAGCAAATCCAACCGCATCTCATTACTTTCGCTAAAGCCAAGACTAGAGTAGACTGGCTTACCTGGTGGGGAGGCGTGTAGGATAACCCTTGTGCAGTTAAGCGATTTTAGATGGTCGATCGCACAAAGCGTAAGTTTCTTGGCAAGTCCCTGTCTGCGGTGAGGCGGTTCAACGTAAACTCCCCAGATGTATCCATATTTGCGAGATTCCGGTTTGAGGATATGCGGGTAAAGACCAGCAAACAGCTGACAACTTGCTGAAGCGATCGCTCTCCCATTAATCTCCGCCACAAAAGCTTTGTAGCATCCCTCTTTTCGAGCGCCTTCTATAAACTGGAGCGTAATGTTGAGCCAGTCTGATTCTATTGAGTCAGAAGGAACATGATTATCCAGCCACATTTGATAAAAATGTTGAGCAATTAGAGAATCTTCCTCTGGAAAAGCTTCTCTGATATAAATTTCTCGTTCCATCACCACGATACGGGTTCATTCTTATTTTACGGTCAGAGTAATCTTGAAAGTGGTCTTCTACAAGAGTCACTTTTTCAATCTAATCTCAGTCCACTTCGGTTTGATTATCTCTTATCTGGTAACTATGGATTTAGCGATTGCGCTCGACAGCAATTTTGTATCCTTACCCTTGGGTTAAGTCACCAAAGCGATCGCGATATCTCTCTAATAACTCTGCCAGTTCATTTGAGCGTTGTCGTTCCAACTCAGCTTGCTGTTGTGCTAACTCCCGCTGATTCCGCTCAATTTCAGCTAATTCCTCCCCTGTCTGATACCTCACACCTTGGGCATCGTACCAGTACAATACCTCGCGCTGTATGCCTCCGACTTGAGCCACAAATCGCCCAATTCCTAAACCGATTTCTGGCATCCAGAATGGTTCTCCGATTTGTAACTGATATTGCCCATTTACTAAACGGTAAATTTCAAAAGGTTGTTCCTGGTCGCGCCGCCAGAAATTCGGATTATAAATTACATAATACAACACTCCTAAATTGGCATAAATTGCCATTTTTGTATCGTATTCTCCCCCATAAGTGTGAGAGACAATTTCTAAGACAAAAATGGGGGCAATATTATTTTCTTCCCAGAGAACATAGCTGGAGCGAGAACCATTGTTTTTCCTCCGTTCCACTCCCAAACTTAGAAATCCATCTGGCACCACGGGTACTCTTGGATTCACGCCTGTCGTGTGATAGATGCCCATATCTACACCAAAATACCAGTCAAGGCGATTACCCCAAATGAACTCCAGCAAGAATAATAGAAAATTCGGGATAAAATTTTGGTCTTCGTTATCCACAGGTGTATCATCCGAACAAGGAAGTTCAGCACTTGTTGGTAATCTGGTTTCCGGGTTGTGCTGTACCATAAAGATTAGCTCCACAAGCTATTAATATAATTATCCAATAAATCTCCCTAATATAAATCCAATCTATTTAAAGAATAATCTCTTTTCTCTTCCTCTGCGTTCTCAGCTTCTAAAGCGCTAACGCGCATGGCTTCGCTAACGCTAAGGCGATTCGTTTAAAAAAGATAGTGTTCATAAATTAAATGAGATTGTCATAACATGAGTTTAGATGTAATTGTTATCGGTAGCGGAATTGGCGGTTTAACCGCAGGGGCGTTACTTGCCCGTTACGGAAAACGGGTGCTAGTGTGCGAAAGTCACGCGATCGCTGGTGGTGCTGCACACAGTTTCTCGCGGCAGGGATTTCATTTTGACTCTGGTCCCTCATTTTATTGCGGACTCACCCCTGAAAGCGGTCTAAATCCATTACAGCAAGTGTTAGAAGTTCTGGGAGAATCGTTGCAAGCTGTTCGCTACGATCCTATGGGTCACTATCACTTTCCTGAAGGCACTTTTCCCGTTTACAGTAATGCTGAACGGTATCGGCAAGCTGTTGCTGAAATTACGCCTCAAGGTGCCAGAGAATTAGAACAATTTGAAAAACGTCTACTACCTCTTTACGAATCGCTGCGGGGGATTCCTACTATTGCTTTGAGAGCAGATTGGCAGATGATACCAGTGATTTTAGGTCAATATTTACCATCTGTATTGAAACTGCTACCGCATCTAAGAATCCTCCAAGGTTCTGTTGGCGATGTGATGGATCGAGAGGTACGAGATCCTTGGGTGCGGCGCTTAATTGACTTGGAGTGTTTTTTACTTTCTGGACTTAAGGCGCACGGTACAATTGCCCCAGAGGTGGCATTTATGCTGGGGGAACGTTCTCGCGCTGGTGTCGAGTATCCCGTTGGAGGAAGTGGCGCAATTGTTGATGCTTTAGTGCGCGGTTTAAAGCGTTGGGGTGGCGAATTAAAATTAAATTCTCATGTTGAGCAAATACTAATCCAATCGGGCAAAGTGACAGGCATTAAGTTAAAGAATGGTGAAGTTATTAATGCGCCTGTTGTAATTTCTAATGCTACCCTTTGGGATACTTATACTAAGTTATTGCGCCCAGAAGATTTGCCGCTGTCTTATCGTCAACAATCTTTAGAAACGCCAGCGGTTGACAGCTTTATGCACTTACATTTAGGCATCCGCGCTGAGGGTTTGGAAAATCTGACGGGACATCATGTGGTAGTTCACGATGCCAGTAAAGATATTACTGAACCGGGGAATACTTGCATGATTTCTATCCCTTCGGTGTGGGATGCTAATCTTGCACCAGAGGGACATCATGTAGTTCACGCCTACACATTAGAACCTTATGAGGGATGGCAACGAGATGAAGGGTATGAGGAGAGGAAAAAAGAGCGATCGCAATCTCTATTGGGTGCGTTAGAAAGAGTGATTTCGGATATACGCGATCGCGTTGTATTAGAACTTATTGGTACACCATTAACTCACGCTTATTACTTACGCCGCTATCAGGGAACTTATGGCCCTGCAATTGCAGCGGGTCAAGGGACATTTCCTGGCACACAAACGCCGATTTCTGGATTGTATCGTGTGGGAGATAGTACGATGCCAGGAATTGGCGTTCCCGCCGTTGCTGCTTCGGGAATTTTGTGTGCGAATACTTTGGTTACGCCGCAAGAGACGGCGAAGTTATTAAAAATTTGAACTTCAAATTAAGTTTTCTTAATTGTCGGCTTTGCGGCGATACTCTCCGCCTAGCATCTCACAACTCAAGTAGGATTGCTAGAAGAAAAGCGATTAGTAAAGCGGGAAAAAAGTAAATGGGTGTGAGGAGTATCAAGAAACAGCCACAATATATATTAAAAAAACGAATCGCCCCGCGATCGTAATCACAGAGCAATTAGAAAAGAGAGGATTTTCTTTTAGGGTGCGATCGCGCTCCAGTTTATTTCCTTTCATCCTCTGTTGATTCAGTTAAAATTTCCTGCATGACGGGTGAGAGTCGATTATTCAAACGTCCTGCACGGATCAGTTCAGCGTAGGTGTCGGCTTCAATATCTAAGAGTTTTTCTCGCAATTGTTGCATATTAAGCGATCGCAACTGAGGATATTGATTTTGCAACTTCTCAATTTCCTCCTCAATACTCTTGAGTTGTCCTTGAACCAGATTTAACTCGTAACGATAAAACTCCTGATCGATTTCTAATTCTTTGCCAGCTTCCAATAAATAATTCAACACTCGATTTAAGGCAACGCGACGGGCAATTGCCTCTGAATATTGCTGGCGTAGCGGCTGATCTCCAATCAATCCTAATCTTTCCAAAAACCACTGAGTTGTCAAACCTTGAACTAACAGAGTAAACAACACAACGCCGAACACCATATCAATAATTTCCTCTCTTCCTGGTAAGATAATGGGTACACTTACCGCCAAGGCAATTGAAACTGAGCCTCTTAAACCACCCCACCAAAGTATTGTTTGATCTCGCCACCCTATTTGAGATTTAACTAGCCAATTGCTCAAAGCACTGAGTCCATAGATGGCAATTGCTCGCGTTACCAATACCGCCCCAATTGTCACCGCAATCAGACTAAAATTCTCTACTAGACGCGAGTAGTGGATTTGATCGCCAATTAAAAGAAAAACGATGGAATTGACAAAAAATGCTAAAAACTCCCAAAATTCAGATACCAATAACCGGGTGCGCGGGTTCATGCCAATTCGAGAGCCAAAGTTACCCAAAATCACACCAACCGTGACAACCCCAATTACCCCAGAACCACCCAACTCTTCTGTTATCAAATAAGTGCCGTAAGCAGAAACAAGAGTGAGTGATTGTTCTACTAATGGCAAGTCAAAACGTTGCGTAAGGTAGGAAATTCCAAAACCAACTAAGCTGCCAATTCCAATCCCAACACCAACAAATACTAAAAAACTAGCAACTGTAGTGTCTAGTGCAAACTCATTGGTTCCCAGCGGGATTCCCACTAGCAACGTAAACGCCACCACCGCCACGCCATCATTAAATAAACTCTCTCCCTCCATCAACATTGTTAAGCGTTTGCCAGCACCCAGTTCCCGAAACAAAGCTACTACGGAAACGGGATCGGTAGCAGATAAACAAGCACCGACAAGGAGGGCAGTTGTAAGAGGAAGTCCAGTCAGCCAATTGAGAGGAAATGCAATACCAACAACCGAGATAATGACACCGACAATGGCAAACAAAGTGACGGGAAATATATCATCTTTCAAGTCTCGCCAACGGATATTCCAAGCAGCTTCAAATAGTAGGGGAGGCAAAAAAATCTCTAGAATTAATTCTGGCGACAGATTCACCAACCGCACATCTACAAATGCTAAAAATAACCCGACAATTACCAGCAGCAATGTGTAAGGAATTTGGCGTAACCAACTGAAAATTCGCGAGAGTGTCGCCACACTCAAGGAAATAGACAACACTAGCAGAAATTGCTCCAAGCTTTGCTTAATGGAAGCTTCATCTAGGGTGGTTTCTATCGCCATAGGAAACTCCAAATCGTAATTAGTCGTTAAAACTTAGTCGTTAAAACACTGTAGCTTTTAATTTGCCCTTTAATCTAGACGTTGTATAGGATAGTCTCTTAAATTGCCAACATCGTATCATTCAATAGATTTGGTGTTTACAAACATAATTTATTGCATCTATCTTAAGTAAGATAAAACGTTATGTCAGACATTAAACAGTTAATTGCAGATATCCAGCAGGAAGCGCAACGGGAAACATTTCCCGTTGATGAACCTGTGTATCTGGCAGCGAGTTTGGAGCCTACGCAGCCAATTCTCTATGCAGGCAATCTAGAGAGCAAGCTATGCTTTTTTGCCCGCGATTTGGGAAAAGATGAAGTACGGGCACGTCAACCGCTTTGCGGTGCTGCTGGTGGCTTTGTGCGTCGGGGTTTGTACAGTGCGATCGCAGCCACCGAACCCAATAAGGATACCGATTTACAAGTTGTCCTCGATCGCGTTTTACTGACAAATACCGTGCCTTACAAACCACCGGGTAACAAAGCATACGCTGAGGCTGTGAAAAAACGATTTCGCCCCTTTTTAGAGCGATTATTGGTATTGCATTGGCAAGGGGATAAAATTATCACTTTGGGAAATGAAGCGTTTAATTGGTTTGCCCCTTATGCGGCTAAGGGTGAATTGAAGCAGTTTTTTACAAGAAGCGATCGCTACTCTGCCAGCATTCAAGTTACGCTTCAGGCGAAGGACACAGAAGGCAATATACATCAACGTTCAGTGATGCTACTGCCACTCCCTCATCCTTCCCCACTCAATCAAAAATACTACGCCCAATTTCCTCAACTACTTCAGCAACGCCTCGCTGAAATAGTGCCGTAACACATTAACCCCAGCTATCGAATGGTTGAGAAAAGCGCTCTGTGTATTTATTTAAAGGGGGTATATATTTAGTTAATCATGATTAATGTAGCGTTTTTTCCCTATTACTTTGCCTTCTTTATCAAAAGACATTTTAAACGAAATCAAAGCAAAATTACCCCCAAGAGCTGCACCATCTACACCATAACTCCAATTCTCACGATCGAGGCTATGTTCGGGAGCAGGGAAGATTTTTAAAATTTCATCTTTGCCCATTCCTAATTGGATACTGGAGAATTTTTCTTCTAAAAAGCCTAGAGGTAATTTTGTATCAATTAAAGGATAAGGAAGAAAATAACTTTCGGTATGGCAAACAAACCAGGCTAAAGTAAAAATTCCGATTCCTGCAAAAAACAAAGAGTCGATTCTAAGAGGGGATTTCATGGATTTCCTCAATTCATAAATATAAATATTGACGAGATCGGAATTGATGATTCCCCTGACTACCCTGTAAAATCTAATTTCACAGAACCAAAGTTAATTAGTCTCCCCTAAATTTTGGATTTCTGTTAGTTCCTTGCACTTAGAAGATTAGGGGCAAGATAACTAGCGATCGCGCTTGGGCTGGAAAACAGGGCAAACGCATCGAAAATTCAGATGTACCCATCTCTCCATCGTCCTTCCCTCTACTCTCTGATGACTCATTACCTTACCGCTACCAACTGATAGCAATTTCTAATGGTTTGGCTAAACTTCGATCGGATAAGTATTTTAAGATTTGCCTGAGAAATTAGCCTAAATTTTGAGCGGATTTGAGACTCATGAATTATAAGTATTGAGTGTTTTTTTAAATTTAAAACTCAACACTTATAATTCAACTAATTCAAAACTTCTACTTTCTACTCACATTGGTTTTAGGCGCGTTACCTTGAGCTTAAAAGAACCGCCACTTGTTTCCCCAAAAGCCCGAACCCGAATAATATAATCACCCGGCTCGGTAATGCGGGAAAATAAAAGCGAGTTAGTGCTGCCGTCGGGACCATCATCATTTTCCGCCACAGTAGCGCCATCCGACGACATCAGCGTCACAATCGTGTCAAAACTATCAGAGATCAAGTCAACCGCTACCTGATCTCCAGCATCCAGACTCACCACGTAATCACGAGCAAAACCTCCCTCACCAGTCGGAATATCTTTTTCAGTCAGCGTGTCGGAAACTTCGTTGTTTGCCGGTACAGGAATTGGGCTGTACACCTTATTTTGCGCTCTGGCTGATATAGTGGTCAGACAAAGAGCCAGCAGCGTGGCAGGAACAATCAGGGTGCGGTGCCATCTAAGGGCAAAAGCGTCAGTCATAAAAATTTCCGCTGGACACCCTTCCCTTTTGAGGGTTGGGGGAAAGCGGGGCGGGGTGTACCGCTTCCCAAACAAAGAATGTTTCTACTATTTATTGTTTACTTTCTTTGGCACCCGGAAGCGATTCGATAGAAGCGATCGCTTTGCTTTACGCAATTTGTGGATAGTCCGGCACTTGGGAAGAAACCGGAAAATCCGCTTGGTAATTGCTCTGTCCGTGTTACCGCCCGACTTAAGCTTTCTCCAGATGGGCAGGCTGGAGCTGGCTAATTCACTAGCTTATCTCCTAAAAGCGATGAGTTGGCGCTCAAACTCCTGTTCATTGATTGAGTGGTGGTGAAATCCATTCTTTTTATATCCTTCCTAATTAGTTTTGGCGGACAGGACGATACGGCAATTTACCGCAGAGCGAGGACTTCTCCCTTTACACTGTCCAAACACTATAAACAAAAGCCTGTAGCCATTTCAACACTGCCTCTAGCGCAAAAGTTGCCCCAAAAGCTAGCGTTGAAAAATCTAAAGACTTGAGGAACGTGTTTCCTTTTAGGAGCGGCCTTATGAAATCAATTGTCAAAAGAATTAAATTGTTGTTAGCACGACAAAAGGGAAAAGTCAAAAGGAAAAGGTCAAAATCTATCGCCTTTTTGCTTTTTGCCCTTCCACATCTGGCATTGGGAATATCCGTTTGCTTTCTGAGCGTGCAGGCACAATCGATCGTCCCGGCAACTGACAGCACCGGCACCATTGTGAAGCCCAATGGAACCCAATACGACATCCAAGGCGGCACGACATCCGCTGATAAGACCAATTTGTTCCACAGCTTCACCCAATTTGGTCTTAGCCAAGGTGAGATTGCCAACTTCATTTCTAGCCCATCCATTCAAAATATCCTGGGGCGTGTGACGGGGGGCGATCCTTCAGTCATTAATGGGCTTCTCCAAGTCTCTGGCGGCAATTCCAACCTCTTCTTGATGAACCCCGCCGGGATCGTTTTTGGCGCAGGAGCTAGTTTGAACGTACCTGGGAGCTTCACCGCCACCACAGCGACTGGAATTAAATTTGACTCAGGATGGTTTAATGCCATCGGTTCTAATAGCTATGCGGCGCTGGTAGGGACGCCCAATACCTATGCCTTCGCCACCCCTCAAACTCCCGGAGCGATTGTCAACGAGGCACAGCTAGCCGTTAAAGATGGGCAGGATCTCAATCTACTCGGTGGCACGGTTGTCTCCGTCGGTAATCTCTCGGCACCTGGGGGGAAGATCGCGGTTGCATCTGTACCCGGTGAAAAGATGGTTCGCCTTTCTCAGGCGGGAAACCTGCTGAGTTTAGAGATTCAACCTCTCTCGCCTTCTCTCCCCCTCTCCATCGCTTCTCCTCTCTCTTTGCCTCAGTTACTCACAGGTGGAGGCGCTAAGAATGCGACAAAAGTAACGGTTAGCGGCACTGGGGAGGTGAAACTGTCTGGATCTAACATCCAGGTAGACGCTGGTGATGTCGTGGTGCAGGGAGCCACCTCTAAAACTTCCTTGCCCTCACTGGGGAGTTCTGTGAATTTGGCTTCTGCTAACAACATTACAGTCCTCGGAAAAATCGATACCTCTGCCACTTTTTTAGGGGCACATGGGGGTTCTGTAACGATGTCCGCTTTTAAGGATATTAATATCCTGAGTTCGCCCTTAGACGGGATTTTGACAACTTCTGATTCAGGTAATGGCGGCAATATTTTTCTAACGAGTACAGCAGGTTCAATTAACATTAAAAGTTTTTTAAATTCTTCATCAAATCTTGGGAATGGAGGTGCAATTACTCTTTCTGCACTTGACAAAATTAACCATATTACTTCACCCAATAGTCCGACAGGGACAATTAATATTGCTGGTTCTATCAATTCCTCGTCCAACGCTGGAAACGGGGGTGCGATCGCGCTTTTGGCTCTGAACGAAATCAACGCTGGAGTCATCAACTCTAGTTCAGCAATCGGGAATGGGGGATCTGTCACCCTCGATCCGCTTGGAGATATTCAAGTTACCTCCATCAATGCCCAAGGGGGAACGAATGGCGTGGGGGGAAACGTTAACATTGCAACTGATCAATTTTTCAAAGCTACGGGCACTTTTCTAGACCAAGATGGGATCTCTGCCAGTATCTCTACGTCCGGAGGAATTGGAGGAGGCGCGATCGCTATCCAGCACGGTGGCGGCAATAATTTAGTTCCTTTTTTAGTTGGAAATCCAGCAACAAACGGGACAGCCGGAGCGTTGAACAATGGGCAATTCACGATTCCGACCTTCCAATCTTTTCCTGGGCCAGACACCCAGGGAAATATTCAATTAATTACTGCCGATCCCGATCAAATAATCGATCCCACAATCTTAATCGACGACCCAGAAGAGGAGCCACCCACAGAACTCCCGCCGGATATCCCGGCAATTGAAATTGACGCGGTCGTGACCGAACGCGAAGAAATTTTTACTCGTCAATTTGCCGAATATTTCGGTCTCAATAATCTTCCTACTCGTGTTAATTCTCTGCTTGATGCTCGTCAGACTCTCGCAAGAATTGAAACAGAGACGGGAGTCAGACCAGCGCTGATGTATGTTGCTTTTGTTCCCAAAACTATTGCCCCAGAGGTGCAGGAAAGTAGGAGAGTACAAGGGACTGAAAAATCCCTCTCACTCAACACTCAGCAGGGGCAGGAAACCCCAGCCTCTACAGCCGTTAGCCCTCAGAGCGACGAGCTGGAAGTAGTGCTGGTAACGGCAGAGGGTCCACCCATCCGCAAGCGGTTATCGGGAGCCGTGCTAGGAGCGCAAGGCGCATACGCTTCGCGAACGCAAGTTCTCAAAGTCGCCGAGCAATTTCGCAAGGAAGTCATTCGGATCAGACGCACTCCCACTTACCTAACCTCAGCCAAGCAACTGTATCAGTGGCTAATCGCTCCGCTAGAAGGCGATTTACAAGCTAGAGGCATCCAAAATCTCGTATTCGTGCCCGATAGTGGGTTGCGTTCTGTACCATTTGCAGCTTTATATGATGGTCAACAATTTCTGGTGGAGAAATACAGCGTCAGCTTGATCCCCAGTCTTAGCCTAACGGACACTCTCCAACGCAACCTAAAAAACTCTCAAGTTTTGGCAATGGGAGCATCGGAATTTCCCGACCAAGACCCGCTTCCCGCTGTGCCAACCGAGTTATCAATCATTACACCTGAGTTGTGGCCTGGTAAATCCTTCCTCAACAATGCTTTCACTCTCAAGAATCTCAAGACTCAGCGCCGTCTACAACCGTTTAGAATTGTTCACCTGGCAACCCATGCAGAATTTGAACCCGGAGATCCGAGTAACTCCTACATTCAGCTATGGGACACGAAGCTGTCCTTAAACCAACTGCCACAGCTTGAGTGGAATGACCCGCCGGTAGATTTGTTAGTCTTGAGTGCCTGTCGCACTGCACTGGGTGATGAGCAGGCGGAGCTGGGTTTTGCTGGGTTAGCGGTGCAGGCAGGAGTCAAATCAGCGCTGGCAAGTCTTTGGTACGTCAGCGACCAAGGCACCTTGGGATTGATGACGGAATTTTACCAAGAATTGAAAAAAGCCTCCGTGAGAGTGGAGGCACTGCGGCAAGCACAGGTAGCGATGCTGAAGGGGCAAGTGCGAATACAGGGAGGTAAACTGCAAACTCCCAGAGGGGATGTAGTTCTAACGCCCGAACTCGCGAAGCTGGAGAATCAAAATTTATCTCATCCTTATTATTGGGCAGCTTTTACGATGATTGGCAACCCGTGGTAATCCATGCAAAATGCAGAATTAAAAATTAAAAATGAGGAGTTCTTCAATTTTTAATTTTTTAATTCTTTCTAAAATTGATAGTTAACACTGAAATGGAATCCCCGATCTTGGGCATTTTCGCCACGGTCTTCGATATCAACCAGTGGAATGCCATAGTCTAGTCGTACATTTAGCTTGGGCAGAGGTTGCCAGATTAGCCCTAAGCCAGCACCTGCTAAAAATCTCTCATCCTGTAACGTGGCATCGTTGGGATTATCAGACACATTCCACACCCAACCCACATCCACAAAAGGAGCAAACTGCAATGTGGCGGCACCGGCTTCATCTCGCTGAACGGTAATGCGATCTTCAATTGAAAGTCGCACTCCATTGTCACCAGCACGCACATTTTGTCGGTAGCCGCGCAATGATTGACCACCGCCAATTACAAACTGTTGGGAGGGTAATAAGCCACTGGTTGATAGCTGAATATCTCCTTGCACAATTAAGAAATTATTGTTATTCAGGACTTGAACTCGCTGCACTTGGCCCAGCCAGCTTAAGAACCGACCATCGGGTATGGGGTCGGGATTGATGGTGGCATCCAATAAGCCAGTGCCAAGACTAAAAAGCGATCGCAATGCCCAAGCACCCTTAACATCCCGACGCAGATAGTCTTGCCCAAATTTAATCACGCTGGTGCGGCTCCGACCTTCTTCGTCGGGGCCAAAACCAAACGGGGTTGGCCCTGCAAAAGTAAAAGTCTGACCATTCTGGTGAGTAAAGCCTAAAGAAAGGGCAAATTCTTCACGCGGTGAGCGGATTAACGGCTGTCGATAACTAATTTCATAAAGCTGTGATTCTCCCCGAATGTCGAAAACTTCAAAAGGGGCTTGGGTGACTCTATTTCGGTTGGGAGCATATCTCAGTTGCAAGGTGCCGTTCATGGGGTTGAGCGGCACCCGATAGTTTAAGTCAAGAACATCAGCGCCGCCTGTGGTCGTATGGTAATAGGAGCCAAAAATTTCATCTCCAATGCCGGTGATGTTGCGATAACCCAGATTGACGCCCAATCGTTCGGAACCAACGCTCGGAGGCGAGTAGTTATCGACGCCGAAGCTGCCATAAAAGGGGTTGGCTTCGGTAACGCGAACGACGAGAATACTTTGACCCACCCCGCTCCCAGAGCGGAGGCTGGCTTCTACATTTTTAAATAGGGGATCGACGCGCAATAGCCTTAATTGATCTTCTAGCTTGCCCGTATTGAGCGGTTTGCCAGCCCCCAAACGCACGCGCGATCGCACGTAATTTGAATTCAACCGGCGCGTTCCTTCTACCCTAATCTCTTCTAGGCTGCCTTCAATGACGCGAATCTGGACGACACCATCCGTAATGGCTTGGTCTACCAGGATGGCTCTTGAGGTGATGAAGCCTTGATTGAGGTACAACTGGGTAATCGCATCGGCAACGTTTCTGAGTTCTTCTAGGGTGACAGTCCGCCCCTCTACAGTTTGAGTAATCGAGTTCAACTGTTCTGCGCCAAAGATGGTGCTGCCAGTGACTTGAATCTTTTTCACCTCTAGCGTGGCTGAGGACGGTGCAGAATCGGGTGCTGGTGTCGGCGGCGTCAGTACGGGCGACGGTGACTCTTCCGGCAGAGGTTCTGGAAGGGGTGCAGGCTGCGGAAAGCGATCGCGGTTAGGATCGGATTGGGGTTGCAGGGGTTGATTTAGCTGTGGTTGGTTCTGCGGTGAAGCAGGTAGAGTCTGCGCTTGCAGCCGCCTATTTTCAGACCTCTCTGGCTCAGGCTGAACAACTCCCACGCGCTTTTGCTGTATGCCCTTTGACGGGGCAACTGAACGCCTAGCGGGTTCTTTTTTTGCTCTCTCGTCGCTGGAAAACGCTTTCATCGTTTCCATTTCGCGATGAAAATTCAATCCATTCAGATCGGGCGTTGCCGGTAGTGTTTTGGCATTAGCACCGCTGGCAGAGACACAAGCGATCGCACCCTCAATTAACACTCCACACCAAAACCATTGAAATTTTGAACGCATGGTAGCTGTGTTCTCCACGGGTTGAATTGTCTAAAAACTTCAATTAATACAATTTTTTTGTATCCAATCCGTATTTTCTTTACTTAATTCAACTTTTTTCCTTTTCTCTCTCCAAAAGTAACATTCTCGCTTTTAGGAGCGAGAATGTTACTTTTGCAAGCAAACGAGCGGCATGATTTTGCGGTTTTCACAAAAATTGCATCTATCTGAAGACTCAATTTTATGTTTTCATTATGCCATCATCTGTCAATGGCGTCGCCTCTTTGCTAGTTACATTGTGCCTTCGGAAGGCGAGCGAATTTGCTCGCGAACAAGATCGGTTTGCTACCACACTCAAACGCCCAATCAATGACTTTTGCACCTGATTGCACGCGCACTCTCATTTCAGACTGGATTCGCGATCCCCAAGACAAACGGATCGATATCACCTGCGGCACTATTATTCAGCCAGGGAACGTATTTTTCCGACAGCTTTACCCAGTTTGGGCTAAACCAGGACGAAATTGCTAATTTTCTCCCCCAGCCTGCTATCCAGAATATCCTGCTGAGAGTACGAGGTAATAATGGCGAGAGGGTAAAAGTGTGATGCGTCCCTCTATAGGATTTGAGATTTTGAATTGCCGATTTTGGATGGCACAAGTCTTGCCAGTAGCCACTTTCAGCAATCTATTTTAGGCGATATTAAGGTAAAAGGTTATAGTACCATTTCACAAAAGATGGTACATCAGAGACACCAATCCCTGCAAAGAGAGTGCATCTGCGCCACAACGCGATCGCTAGAAAAAAGGCGACTTTGAGAATTAAAGTGTAGCCCCAATAAAGTGAATTGGTATAAGCCGGGACACTTGTGGAGTTTAGATATCCAGCCTTCAGCTTTATCCTGTCCTCTAGCTGTTCATTTCATATTTACAGAAAATTGCAGTGCTAAGTGGTAGGGGCATAGGCTTTTTCCCTGCCCCATTGCCTGCTGAGTCTTCAAGGATGAGAAATTAAGTATATTTTCATCCTTAAAGTGAGAGAACAGTTCATTCAAAACTATTGATTTTCTCTCAAGCGCTGAAAGGGTGTCGTTTGGCTAGCAGATGTCGTCATACTGGGAAGCAAAGGCTCTTTGGCAATATTGTCCAGCCCAACTGCCTTCAAGAGTTGTTCCCACTCAGCAGAATAAGCGGAATTGTTCGGATTGGAGCGGCGCAGCTCTGCCAGAGTAGTTAAGGCATCAAACCACATCCCCGCCTCTGCATAAACATCTGGGCGCTTATTCGGTGTAGCCACCCTCAACTGATTATCAAGCTGCGCGGTTTGTGGAACCCGCTGAATCGAACCTTGTACAAAAACATCGAGCGATCGCTGTTCGGAATCGCAAACCATCGACAAGATCCACTGATAATTCTTACCGACTTCCAAGGGTGGTAATCCAGCATAAGTTGGAAGACTGATGCTGACAATACCCCCCTTTCCCGTAGTCATGAAGGTTGTTGTATAAATCTCTCGATCGTTTTTTTCATCCTTCAGTACAAACTCTAGTACCAGTGGCGACGCTTGGGCAGGCACTGGAGGGACGTAGAATGAAAAGCTCGGATATGCGGCGACGGTAAACCCAATGTTATTGGCAGGAATCAGCGCAGTGAGGGGCTTGCCTGCCGCCGGACAACTTCCAGGACTGCGAGTTCCGCCCCCTTCTCTGCGCCCTGGTGCCCCAACGGTTTTAGGTGGATTATATCCAGCAACTATCCACCGATCGGGCATTCCTTGGGCGAGTAGTGTTGGTGGTGTCCCTATCAGAGTTGAGAAACCCGTGAGCAGTGCCACTTCCATAGAGATAGCTAAGGCTCGTTTTAACCTAGGGGACTTCATCCAGTCCATAGCAGAACTGCTCCAAAGAGTTTTGAGTTTTGAATAGATAGGTGCGGTTCAACCAACAAGATTCGATTGTCCCGCCCTAGATTGACTGACTACCCAACCCCTACATCGTTTTCTTCACGATCCGAACTCGGCTTTCTGCCTTCATCGAGTCGCATTTTGGAGTTGAAAACTCTGAACGAGTGGGTCAAATATTCCTATTTTTACCAGATATAACAACCCAAAGACTGGTTGTTTTAGTTTGAGCCAGTCGTTCTTCGACTAGCTGCGCTCTGAACTAGAGGCTCGCTCGCAACCTTGTTCAGTTCAACTGACAGTAACAGCTTTTTCCAGTCAGATGCCAGGGTAGAATCGTTAGGATTCAAGCGGCGTAGCTCCAGCAGGGTAGCGAGTGTCTCATGCCAAAGGCGAGCTTGTGCATAAAGACCAACGCGCTCTTGTAAAGTGGCTCGCTGGATTTGTCTGACTAAGGCTGAATCTGGTGCGATGCGCTTGATCGCACCCCCTACGACAATATCTTTCTCCCGGCTGTTAGCATCACAAATCACCGAGACGTCCCAATGATATTCCTTGTCCTGCGCCAAGGGTGGTAAATTGGCGGATGGAGGAAGGTTGAGGCTGTAAATGCCAGGTTTTCCCGCGATCGCAAAATTCGCTTTGTAGACTTCTCGATCGCTTGCATCCCTTAGCACAAATTCCGCTGACCGAGCTGACGTTGTAGACATATACCATGAAAAGGTTGGATACTCTGCAACTGTTAGCCCAACACCCAAGGGTGTCAAGGCAGTGAGACCTTGCGTGCAAGGGATGGGTTGGCGGGTTGCACCTTGTTCTCTGCCATCAGGGGTGCCTCGCTCTGGCGGCTTGAAGTTTAAAGTATCTGGTAGTAAGCTACGGCTGAGTGAGGCAGGCTGTGCCTGTGCCTGGGAAGGCACGTTCAGAACCAGTCCGAGCGTTAAGGAAACAGCCAGTGTTGTAATCTGTGAGTAGCGTTTCATCCAAATCATGCTAGAACTGTTTTCTGTTGACACTCCCCAGAACTTAAGCTGTGGGATTTTTACTTCAACGAGTCTACTTAAAAAATTGAAATTGGGTTGAATTTTGCCGAGGGTTTCTCCTTTAGGGAGCGTATCGCGAGCGACCCCTAATTTTTGCGGCACTGTAGTTTCTTGTGTAGACCTCATTGATCCGGTCTCTTTCAATTTCCAGACCTTTTCAAGCGGAATGCCTGAAGATTTTGCCCATCCAGACAGTTGTGAATGGCTCTGCACTCTCACACTTTTGAAGGTTCTGTTTAACAACCAATCGCTAGATTGATATCGCTTTGGAGCAGCAAGCTCGTCCGATCGCGTGTCCATAATTATATATCAAACTCATGTACGGAAAATTTGTTTTTCTATTCGGACATCGAGTCATGAAGTCTGCCCTTCTGCAAGAATCCCCAGAGGGGGCATCTAAAGGCAATGGGTCGGCTCAATCCTTAGTTGGGTCATTAATTAAAGAAGTCCTAACCGTTGTTAGAGTTCCCGGCTGACACAGACAAATAAGATCGTACTCAAGTTCGTATAAAGCAGTTGTCTTGGTTGCATTTTTGGTAACTTGGGCTAAGACTAGGGTCAAACCAATTTGAGAGTGGCGATCGCTATTCTAGATTGACTAAATCCTCATAATCCCAAATCCCAACTTTCAAACCCCTCTGCCTCCCTGGGTATCCACTTCTACATAAACTTCACTGAGATTTGAGATGATTCCTGATTCAGCGGCTCTACCACTCAAAGAAAATCCTTGGCATCGGACAATTAGACCGATTGCAGCTGCTGCCATACATGGCATTGCTTCTCAGAAAGATACACTTATCGCCATTGACGCCACTAACGGGTATCTGCTGCAAATCGATCCGAAGAGTGACAACACTACTATACTCAATGCCAATCATCTGCCAGATTTTCTGGGCGTGACTGGGTTAGCTCTTTGGGAAGATACTCTCTGGTGTACCCAGGAAAATGGTGTTTTCTTTTGTCCAAACGCCATTAATGGCATCTCTACCACTGATTTGACGCCTCAGTCTTTTGTCACCTTGCCCTACCCAGCCAATGGGGTTGCTGTTTGGGAATCAACTGTTTACGTGACTTCCCAGAAGGCGGGATATATTCTTGTTCTTAGTCGTGAGACAGGTCAAGAAATTACCCGATTTTATGCCCCTGGAGTAGGGGTAGAAAATATCACAGTCAAGGGTGAGGAACTCTGGGTTTCCGATAGCATTGAGCAAACAGTTTACTGCCTTGACCGAGCTACGGGTGAGATCAAATTCAGCGTACTGACGCCTTTTGAATGCCCGACAGGGTTAGCTTTTTACACAGATCCTCAAACGGGGAAGGATATTCTCTACGTAGCTTATGCAGGTGAGGAGCCTTACCTGCGCGATAACCCGAACGCCGACCCGAATTACGAATTACAGTACCGCGATCGCACGTTTATTCACCCGTTGTATTTTTACTACAACGAGGCTGAACACTACGCTCTCTCGAATGGTTATCTGATGGAAATTTCCTACGTCGAGGAACTTTCCCCCCTCGACGAGGTGGATTTAGAAAATGTGGAGTGGCGAATTGCTCTACCCTCGGAGACTCATCGGCAGAAGATCAGAAAAATTGAAGCGGTCGGATTGCCTTTCACGGAAGAAATTCAAGACGGACAGCGGGTGGCTGTATTTAAATTTAACAGTCTCAAAACCGGCGATCGCCATATATTTGGCTGGAAAGCCCTGATAGAAGTCTGGAGCATCAAATATCGCCTGACGCCCAGAGATGCCGAAAAACTTCCCGACCTCCCGCCTGAGTTACGCAGCAAATATCTGACGGATGATGATGATTTGGCAATGGACACCGATATCATCCTCAAGGCCGCCAAGGAAGCGATTGGCAGCGAAACGAATATGCTGCGGAAAATTTTCAAAATTCGCAACTATGTCTATGACCGTCTTTCCTACGGGATTAAGCCCTACATTGACCCGCCAGATGTCGCCTTAGAAAGGGGTGTTGGTTCCTGCGGTGAGTACCTGGGGGTTTTACTTGCCCTGGCGCGGCTGAATGGCATTGCCTGCCGCACGGTAGGTCGCTACAAGTGCCCTCCCCATCCTGAATTGATGAATTTGCCCCTGCAACCTGATTTTAATCATGTCTGGATGGAGTTCTACCTGCCTGGATTTGGTTGGTTGCCGATGGAATCCAATCCGGATGATGTGGTCGAAAAAGGTCCCTATCCATCGCGGTTTTTCATGGGTTTAGCTTGGTATCACGCTGAAATGGGCAAAGGTATCACCTTTGAAAGCTTGATGAGTCATGGGGAAAGAGTCAATAAGCAGTCCGTTTCTATTGGAGAATTATCTCTAAATCATGTGAGATTTACGATTTTGGAGGAACTAGCACCGTCCTCATAAGGGTGAATAAAGTCACAAGGGTGGGCACTGTCCACCCTTTTTTACTGGGTACTCATTGCTAATTGTCCGCTATTCCCTAGGAGGTCGCTGCTGAAACTGTCACAAACTGTTCTCCGTTTTTACCAGAAAGCAGCAGTTTAGGGAAAATGGTATCTATCGCCTATTAAAGTAATTGGAAATCGCTTAACGATAGCTAATTTAAGACTTTCACAGTATGTCAATATTTTAACTGTCACAAAATTTAGAAAAAATCCGGATTGCTCTTCGATACTAAATTTGTCCTGGAAGCATCAATCTTTATCAAGAATCTAAGCTTTTGAATATCAGAATGCTGTTACAAAGATACTTGCTAGAGGGTTGAATAGGTACTTATTAATCAAGGCTAAAGCAAGAAGGAAGCACTGAATCTATGAATGATTCTAGCATTAAAGAGCGGTCGGTCGATCTAGCTGGATATCAATATCCCCATCCGCATTATTTACAAACGCGATCGCGCATTAATTATCTGATTGAGCGCTATCTATCGTTGGAGATTCTCCAGCAGAACCTGTCAGACTTACCGAGACAGTTTAAAAATCCTCATCAGCGCCGCTGGGAAACGATTGATTGGCAAGCAATTACTTCTAATCAAATTATCGGTGTCGCTCCCGAATTATTTATTGCAACAGTTGCAAATGCGGTGGAGATTGAAACGCCGATTCGCGCTTATGCGATGGAAAGCTGGAATTATTTGCAGGCAGCCCACTTTCCAATGGCGCGATTTGTGGGCGGTACCTTTGCAGTGGATGGCTCAGTGCTAGAAGTCGGAATATGGGAGAAAGAAGAACGGCAACACCGCCCCACTTTTAGCAAAATCTATCAACAATTAACGGGTGATAAACTACAATCCCATCCGAACTCAGTAAAAGGCTATGAATCGAGTGGAAATCTACGAGAAGATGTCTATAAATACGCGATCGCCCGGATCGCAACCGAGTGGGGAGCAACGTCTGTATATCTCTGGTTAATGGCTCATTCGACGGGGGCATTGCAACAAGCGATCGCGCAACCCATGCAAGACGAAATCAATCACCTAGCAAAGTTCTGGGGGATTAGCCGTTGGGCGTTTGGAGATTCCTATCTCACCCGCTTGCAGGGCACCACTAAAAATTTAATGGGTATTCTCAAACATCACCAGGGCGAACGCCCGAAAGGGAACGATGTCTTGCAAATTGGCTATGCCTTGTACGCCGTGGAATTAGTTTTCACATTTGCCCGACTCATGGTGCAGCTGCGTCAGTGGAACCAAACGCTTACGTCTGATTATCTCGAAGAGTTATTTGGGCTGCCACCACAACAATTAGCTGCTAGCTGATAGCTGTTAGCTGATAGTCTGGACTGAGTAGGGGGGCGCTGCCCACTCTACTCATTTGATTATTTGAATAGCTGAAGATGAATGTAATTCCAGCGATTGATTTGCTAGAAGGTCGGTGCGTACGGTTATATCAGGGAGACTACGCGCGATCGCAAGTTTTTGATAACAACCCCGCTAATATTGCTAAACAGTGGGTAGAACAGGGGGCAACCCGGTTGCATATCGTAGACCTCGACGGTGCTAAGGCGGGTCAACTGGTCAACCGACAGGCAATTGAGGCGATTTTACAGGTAGTGCCGGGAGAAATCCAAGTAGGGGGCGGCTTGCGCGACAAAAGCTCAGTCTCTCAGCTGCTAAACATGGGTGTGAAGCAGGTAATCTTGGGAACCATAGCCGTAGAACAACCCCAGTTGGTCGAAGAACTTTGCCAGGAATTTCCAGGGCAAATTATCGTAGGAATTGACGCCCGGAATGGACAGGTTGCCACAAGAGGCTGGTTAGAAACGTCTGAAGTTGCGGCAATCGACTTGGCTAAGCAAATGCAACAATTAGGGGTTGCTGCCATTATCTACACCGATATTCATCGAGATGGCACGCTTTCTGGCCCTAATTTAGAGGCATTAAGAGAACTCGCCAATGCTATTTCCATCCCCATTATTGCCTCTGGCGGTGTTAGTTCGGTTACTGACTTGTTGAGTTTACTAACACTCGAACCTTTGGGAGTTAGCGGTGTGATTGTGGGTCGTGCCCTCTATACAGGTGATGTTTCGCTCAAAGCAGCCCTGCAAGCGATAGGGTTGGGACGTATTCAAGATGTCCCGCCAGATTTGGGCTTTTCCACTTTTGCTTGACACTTCAACGAGCTAAAGACGCGCAACTGCGCGTCTCTACATTTCCTTCTTTTTATCCCCAAAACTAGAGGTTTAGTTAATTAGCCTATAATAAGCCCGGAGGTTGGGTTGAGGCACGAAAACTAACATCTAGTAAGTTTAGGGAGTAATTGGGTGAATCATAGTGAAACCCAACCAACAAATTGCTTTTTCTGTTTAAGCTTTTTATGCTTGAGTAAGTGCCATTCGCTAATTTTTACACTCCTTCCGGCTGGGGAAGATTTACGGGCAGCTCGATACAGAATTCCGTTCCTTCTCCCGGTGCCGACTGACACTTCAAGACGCCGCCGTGTTTTTCTACAACAACCTGGTAGCTGATTGACAACCCCAAGCCAGTACCTTGACCGACTGGTTTAGTAGTAAAGAAAGGGTCAAATATATGTTGCTGCACTTCCGATGGTATGCCAGGGCCATTATCAGTAATCTGAATGACCACCTTATTGTCATTTGCCAGTTCGGTGCGAATCCGGATAGTAGGAATGTCAGTTGTTTTTCTACTGGCAACTGACCACTCACCATTAATGATTGACTCTTCTAGGGCATCAATCGCATTACTCAGAATATTCATAAATACCTGATTGATTTGCCCAGCATAGCAATCGACACGAGGCAGGTTGTCATACTCTTTAACTATCTGGATCTCGGTGCGTCCTGCTTTCGGCTTCAAGCGATGTTGTAACAAAAGTAAAGTGTTATCAATTCCATTGTGAAGATCGAAAGGCTCTCTTGCCGCTTTATCTAGACGAGAGAAGTTCCTCAAGCTCAGCACAATTTGTCGAATACGTTCAGCTCCCACTTGCATTGAATTCATCAGTTTTGGAAGGTCTTCACTGAGGAAATCTATGTCCAGTGCTTCTGCTGCTTCTTGAATGGCGGGTGTCGGTTGTGGATATTCCTGCTGGTAGAGGTGAACGAGATGCAGCAGGTCTTGAGTATACTCCGTCGCGTAGGGAAGATTACCGTAGATAAAAGAAACCGGGTTGTTAATTTCGTGAGCAACACCGGCGACTAACTGCCCCAAACTGGACATTTTTTCTGTTTGTACCAGTTGACTTTGAGTTTGTTGCAGTTCGTATAAGGCTTGTTCTAACTGAGCTGCTTTGTCTCTCAGTTGCGCTTCCGATTGAATTAAAGCTGTCTCAGCCAGTTTGCGATCGGTAATGTCACGAGAGTTCACAACAATGCGAACCCCTGGTGCATCCATGACCAGATTGCTGTGGGTTGCTTCGATATAACGCCACGAGCCATCTTTGTGCTGAAATCGGAACTCAATGGATAAAGCAGTTGTTGAATTTTCGAGGACGCCTTGAAAATCGTTTTTGACTAATGAAACATCCTCTGGGTGAACAAGGTCAAAGGTATTTTTGCCAATTAATTCTTTTTGCTTGTATCCTAAAATGCCCTCAATGGCAGGACTTGCGTATTTGATGGTGCCATCGGCTTCCAAGATTGTGATCAAATTGGAGCTGTTTTGCAGTAGCGATCGCCATTTCCCTTCGTTTTGCGCCCACACCACTGCTTCCCTCTTGCGTTCCTCTTCTACACCGATCGCCGCAGCCATAATCCCCATCAGCTTCTTGTCAGATTCTGTGGGAACAAACTGGTTCTGATAGACCACGCAAAGCGAGCCGATATATTCACCCGCGCATCTAACTGCTTGACCAACGTAGGTTTGCAGTTGGTAAGGAATGACCCAAGGATCTCTGTGTGCGTAGGGGGTGTTGGGTAAATCCTGAACGACATAGGGCTGGTTGCTTCCCTGCTGAATCACGTCATAACAGAGATGTCCGTCCGGATCGCCTACATTTGGGAACTCCGACGGCGTTTGCCATTGACCCCAAGACCACAGTAAGCCTTGATGCAGTCGATTGTAGACTGCCCAAGCACCGCCTAGTAATTCCCCTGCGGATGCCGTGATGCGGTTAATATTCTCATCTGGGTCGGAACCAAGACCCGAAAAACATTCATTGATTTTTGAAAATTGTTCGCTTGCCTTTTGGTTGGTGATTTCACTCAGCGTGCAGACGACTTGCTCGACGCAACCGTCTGGATCTAACTGCGGTTCGGTGTTAACAGATATCCAAATGCGATCGCGCTTTGTCGGTCTATAAACCCCTAGCACCAGGTTTCGCAGCGATTGTCGGGTCGAAAGCAGCAACAATGCTTGCTTTGCCCGGACTGGTGCCGTGTGGAGTTTCATCTGAAATGGCGTTCCATTCTCTTGGATAACGTGCCAAGCGGGATCGAGCGGCGTTTGATCCAGCATCTGGTCTGCCGTTAAATCCAGCAAGTCCAGTGTCGCCTGATTAGTAAAGCGTATTTCCCCCTGCGCTCCCATCACCAAGACGCCAACTGCTAGTTCGCTCAGAAGTGCCTGAGGGAGGGTATCCATCCTGGGCGCTGATTGGGCAGCGCCTTGCTGATTCGCTTGTAAACTTCGCATAGCTTTCAATCAAGGCACTGGCTGAGTACCTGGAGTTTTTATTATGGCAATCTTTGTTAACTCGTTCAGCCGTTGGACTGGATACACCCTTTTGTCTCTACTCTGGTATAGCCTTTCTAGCTGTGGAGCTGCATACACCCTGAGTCGTAACTTTCAGACTATTTTATTTAAGTCTTTGAAGCCACCAGATTAACAAGTTTGTCTACAAATAGATAGATGCTTATTTTTTCTAAAAGTTACACTCTAATCACTGTAGCTAAGGGTTTTGAGTCTCTATTGGTATCAGTTTTAACAAGTAATGAGAATTTCTGGCCTAAAAGGAGTTGTTTTCCTAAAACTAGGTTAAAAAATTGAATAGGATATTTAGATTTCTGTATATATTTTTAAATATTTAAATAATACTTGTCTTTTCTTAATGTCCAAAAAGCTAAATTGTTGCTAGTTGTTCTCTGGAATTAACCACAAGGACTATTCCTAAGGATTAATCGGTTATTCGCCAGTCAGTATTCGTTATTTTTTACACGCAAACATACTGAAAGTTTTGACCTAATCAAAAATTAAAGTAAAAGGAAAAAGCAGTTTTTATACCTATTTTTTGAATTGCAAAAGACAGCTTAATGATAAATGTTCGTCTAATTGCAAAAAAAACGATGGGGCAGTGCTTTGGGTACTGCCCCATCGATTGATTCTGTAGCTGGTTGAGCAAAGGAAAAGTAGCCGCGTGCTTTGTGCAACAGCCGCGTTTTGTGGTAGAGAGAATCAGCGAGAAGCTTGGTGGAGTAACTTTGCTAGCAGCAGCAGTTGCTCTTTATTAAACACTTGAGCCAAAACCTTTGCCGCCGCCCTAGGTTCTACAGGCACGGCGATTTGTTTGATGGATGTCGGAGTGGGTTTTGACTCCGTTGGGCTGGGTGCCCCTTCCCCAACTGCCACCTTTGCCGGCGGAATTGGGGCGGTAGTTGCTTCAGGGGAAGCTGCCAACAGCCGCAAACTGGCACTCGGCGCGATCGCGTCAGTTTTTCCGTGTGGCAACAGATCGCTAGCCTGCTTGAGTTCCTTAATTACAATAGGTGCCAAGGTGGCATAAGTATTTTTGGGATTAGCGATCGCTCGATTTGCAGTTCTTACCAGCACTTGCCAGGTTTTTATTTCAGCACTCATCTGCACGAGACGACTGCACAAAGCGCAAAGTTGTTGACGATTTGCGGGTGTTTCTGCTTGTTTAAACAGCGGCAACATTTGTTTTAGCACCCCAGTCACCTGAGCAGAAATATCTGGAGTTGACGTTTTGCTCGCTTCTGGAGCGCTTCCTGCCGCCCCAAGCAGGTGGTTAAGGTGTGCCTGTAACTTAACAAAATTAGGTTCTGCTGCTTGTACGATTTTCTCGCCTTCCTCTTCTCGGAGACCAAATGGCCCCTGAAGCTGGTCAACTAAGTGCTTAAGGGTGTCATACCCTTCTAAAAACATGGACTCCAGATCGTTATCGATATTGACTGGATGTTCCTTGAGGAGCTTGAAACAATCCTCAAACCGATGGGAAACTTTTTGAATACTGTTGAAGCCCAGCATCGCTGCCCCTCCCTTGACAGAATGGGCGGCGCGAAACATTTCATTAATCCTTTCTTGATCTGCCATTACGCCTCGCAAATCCAGTAGCCCTTTTTCCAGGGTTTCGAGGTGTTCTTTTGCCTCCTCGATGAAAAAGCCCAAAATCTTTCCCGACTCCACGGCAGCATTCCTCAAAACAACAATTTTGTGTAGTCACCTGGTTATGGGGGAGTCGTTCCTGGCAGTGGATTTTTCCACTAGGCACTGTTTACCCCTGTTCCTGTCGGCACGCCTCAGGTTGAAGCGCAGCTAAGTTTGATATACGTTGGAGACTGTTCCTAAAATAGCCGAAACCACCAATTTAAAGCTTGGTAGCAATACTTAAATTAGCAAGTGCTAATTTTGCCATTGCGTGAAAGTATTTTATAACTAAGCTTCAAAAAGCTGAAAGGCGAACCAGCGGCTTCTAAAACAAACAACACTTCACAGTTACCTGTTGACGGGCGAAGTCACCGGGTTCGATTGTCGCGTTCCTTGTCTTTGCCAGAGAATACCAGTGCATGGAGGGCGAACCCGTAACCTCTGGCGAAGCCGATAGCGGCGCGGATTCGCTTAGTCGTGCGCTCTCTGGGCTATAGGACGCATAGAAATGTAGAAAAAAATAGAGTTTCCAAATCAGTTACGAATGCGAAGGGCTGAATGCAAGTACGATTTTCTCTGCCTCAGCCCTCAGCCCTCAGTCCTCAGTCCTCAGCCCTCAGTCCTCAGTCCTTACCCCTTACTCCTCTTACCAAGGATTGCCAATCATCGTGAAAGCTGCCCAGTAGTAAGGATGCGTTAGCTGCGTGTCGCCCCGGTTGGCGAGTTCGGGTGGCAGCTTGATGTTTCCTGTGGGGAGGCGCAGTTCGCCCGCCTCCAAGCGTACCTGCCCCTTGAGCATTGCTATCTGCGCTTGCCGTAAAGCTTCTGACTTGATCGGGGCTTTCTTCAATTGGGCATAGAAATCCGCCATCAATCCTTGAGTTCCCTCGTCGCTGACATACCATAAACTGGCTACAACTGATTTCACCCCTGCCAGCACTGCTATGCCCCCAAAGCCTAACTCTGCTTGTTCATCTCCCAGTGCGGTGCGACAGGCACTCAGTACCAACAATTCCACTGGCGGGTCATTCCAGCCCAATTGGCGCAGCTGGTTGAGTCGTAGCTTGGTATCCCATAACTGAATGTAGGAGTTTTCGATTTTCCCAGGTTTAAATTCGCCATGCGTCGCCAGGTGGATAATTCCATAAGGCTGTTGCTGACGCTGTGCCTTGAGATTTCCTAGCGTAAATTTCTCGTTGAGGAAAGATTTCCCCGACCACAGCGTCGGAGTGATGATAGATAATTCAATCGGCACGGCTGGTAAGGAATTCAGTTCGGTAAACTTTGACGCGCCCATTGCCAAAACTTGAGTGTTTTTGATATTCACGTAGCGGGTATCGGTGAGGCTGAGACTGGGCATCATGCCGATGCTGTAGTTTTCCACCAGGAACTGTTGACCATTGTGGAGGGCAGCCATTGGCAGCGATCGCAAACCTGTATCCATCAGAAATACTAGGTTTTGGATACCTCTAGCTTGTAAATCGGCTTCTAAAGGTGCCACCATCCACTGATAAAGTTCCTGAGATGGTGCCAGGTAGCCATTGAGTTTTTTAAGGTTAGTAACTTCGCTGCGGAATTGTTTAGCGACTGTGAGAATTTCCTCGCGCGTTGTCCCCTGCACCCGTTTGCGAATTGGTTGACCCTTGGCAGTGATGACAACTAATTCGAGTTGGTCGTTGTCTTGGGCGGGGGGACTGGTAGCGGGAGTAGCGGCGGGTTGCGGGGATGCTTGACTGAGGGCAAAGCCTTGGGGATTAAACTGCCAAAGGATGTCTGATTCTGGCGATGTTGCAGGTAATAGAGTCTTATCGGTAGCTGAAGGAGGTGCCGCCGTGGCAGGAACAAAAGTGATGTAGATAAGTGCCGGTTTTACCCCAGTCGATTTTTCAATGTTTTGAAGAATATCGCGGGCTTCGGTGAGGGTTCTAATCGGAGTATCCGCACTTCCACTAAAATATTGCTCAAACTGGCGCGTGAACGGTTCCTCTAGGTCAGCGAACAAGGTGTCAACTTCCGCGAGAGTCAAACTGGTAGACACCGACAATTGTGGCGTTAGCGTTTCCTGTGGAGGCGTTATTTCTTGTGGTGGTAAAGGACTCGGTGAGGACGGTGTATCAGGTTGATCGGCTTGATCGGCAGTAACGAGCTGAATCTTGCCCTGAGTATAGCTGCCGGGGAAAGATCCTGAAGCAATTGTATTGCCTGACCCAGTTGTTAATACTCCTGCTGTACCGTTGTTGGTAGCCTTACCAACGACGAAGGGAACGTCTTTGGAACCGCCTCCGTGGCGCAGGATGATGGAACCTTCACCAGCACCCCCAGCGGCGGAAATACTTGCTTTTTGCCCATTTTGGTCAGTGAAGGTACCCGTAGCTCGAAACAAACTTTCGGTTGTAATGTCAACGATGCCCCCTTTGCCTCCCGTTCCGCCTTGGGCATTAATGAAGCTAACTTGAATGTCGTTTTCGGGGTCAAGGGTGACATTACCAGCATCTCCGAAGCTAGCGCTGGAATTAATTCCCAGCGTTGTAATGCTGTCAATGGCAGATACGAAGATATTCCCGCCTTTAGTCGTCCCTGAGGCGGTTAGATTTCCGGTGTTTATCGCGGCTGTTTGGCTGATGAGGGTAATATTTCCGCCAACCCCATTATCAGAATGAGAGTCGATGTTAGCAGTGGCAAGGTTGTTTTTAGCAGTAAGAGCGATCGCTCCCCCATTTCCCGTCGTCTTGCTAGTATTGAGCGAACCTGTACTGATACTATTGTTCGCTGTTATTTTGATCCCGGTAGCCGTAATATTTTTTGCGATGACATTGTTGCCACTATTCACAGTCAGATTATCTAGAAAATAACCATTTCCTCCCACTGCATCCTGGAAAGTGACATCACTGTTGACACTGATGGTTAGGTCGGTAGCATTGCCGCTATCAGCGAGGATACCGCCAAAGGTAATCGAGTCAGCGCTACTGCTGAGTTCTATCGGGTTTTGACCGACGAGGTAAACATCGCCGCCATAGTTTTGAATTCCGCTGGTGGTGACATTCCCGTCGATGACGCTACTCCCCTGTATCGTCACGCTAGCTGCATTGACACTGCCATCCAAGCTAGTGAAGCCACTGGTGTTAGCAGTTAAGGCTCCGATGGAGGTGCTGTTGCCTACTGCATCAGCGATTTTAAGGCTGCCGGTACCGGCAGTTAAAGTGAGGTTTTGCCCCCCTGCGCCCGTTCCATTCGTCTTGCCACCGAGAGCAATATCACCGCCCCCTTGAGCGCCGGTACTGAGGGTGATGTCTTTACCCAGAAGCGTATCGCTGTTGATAGTAATGTTTTGATCGGCGGTAGTGATATCTGTGTTGAGGGTAGTTAATCCAGCATCAAGGGTGATAGAGGCGTCCCCCGTGCCTGTAATGGCTCCATTAACCGCCACTGAGCCAGAGGGTGCTTGAACGGTGAGAGGATCTTTGAAGGTGACACCTGCACTGTCGATCGTAATGGCACCACTGCCGTCAAGGCGTCCAATCGTAATAGAGCTGAAGCCATCTTGCAATTGTCCCAACTTTGCGGCGGTCAGATTCAAACTATCGGTTACAGGAGTCGCATTCCCAACCTGAATATTTTTCGATGCCGTTGCGGGTGCCAGTCCAATCTGGTATCCCGCACCGCTGACTGCCCCATTAAAGTTAATCTCGTCTGCGGTTAGAGTTGCATTGTTACTCAGCGTCACGGGGGTATTGAAACTGATGGTGCTGCCGCTGATTGTGGTGACGTTGCCGTTCAGGGTGAGATTGGAGGCACTATTGACGCTCAAATTTCCAATAGGTGTAATGTTGCCGACAGCGTTCCCGAATGTAATGTTACCCGTGTCTGCATTCAGCGTCAGATTTTGACCGCCTGCACCCGTGCCATTGACCGTTCCGGTGATTTCGATGTCACCGTCCCCATAACCAGAACCATAACCATAACCAGTACCACCGATTGTGGTGAATGTGGCGTTGTTACTGAGCAAGACATCGCCAGTGAGGGTGATAGCAGATCCGGAACCATAAGCACCGCCAGAGGAATTGAGATCGCCTCCAATTGCGATTTTGCCACCTGCACTCGTTATCAGGTCAATATTTCCACCATTAAAAAAAGTAGAACTGGCGTTGAGGAAGCCTGTAGTAATGTTGCCAGTAGCATCAATGTTGATATTCCCGCCTTGGGTGGTAATGGTAGTCGCGCTACTGTTGAAAGTGTTGCTCAGGCTACTGAAGTCACCGCCGTCAGTATCAATCAGACCATTAATTGTTACATTGTTTGCTCTAGTTCCCGCACCCCCTTGACCTCGAAGCACGACATTTAGGGCGTAGCCATTACCGCCCATAGAGCCATTGAGGATAATGTCATTGGCTGCCTCAAGAGTAAGAGTGACAGGACCACCAAAAAAATACCCACCGCCAATCGCTGCATCAGCATTCTGCGTAATATTGCCTACCTGGGTGCCATAAGGATTATTCGTGGAGATGATTACGCTACTGCCAAAGTTGAGGGCGTTATTGATTGCGCCATTACTAATCGTAGAATTGTCGGCATTCGCAGTGAAATTTGGCGAAAAACTGTCTAGGCTACCATAGCCATAACCGCCGCCATTGATGATAGTGATATTCGAGGGGTCAAGCAGCCAAGTACCAGGAAGACCCTTGGGGGCACTTGCATCCGCTGCTTTGGTGACATCCAGGTAAACTTTCCCGGAAGTTTCGATAAATCCGCCGTTACCACCTTGTGCGCCGCCACGGGCACTAATGGTGCCATAGGTACGAGTTGCTTGATCTGACCAGACAATGACTTTACCGCCATTGCCATTAGTAATGGCATCGGCATTGAGTGTCACATCTGCGCCGACAAAGGTGAAAGCAGCATTGGGTACGCTACCTTTCCCCAGATAATCTCCGCCAATCAATACTTGGCCGCCGCCTGCATCTCCGGAGGCATTCACACTGGCGTTCTCGACTAAACCAACTTGATTACCTAGTACAGCTACTGCGCCGCCAATACCAACTTGAGTGTTAGAGGTATCCAGCTTCCCGGAGACAATTGCAGTTCCCGGTTCTGTGGGAATGGTAATACCCGATCCGCTTAGCACCACTTGTCCCGCACTGTTGACGGTCATTTTGGTGGCATTAGCGACACCTCCACCGGAGAGTAATTGCGGCAGTGCGGGAGGATTTGATAACTGGGCATTAAAGCTGGAAGGTAAGACGGATGGCTGAATTTCTAAACTAAGCACGTTTCCCGCTTGCGAAATCTGTACCGTCTTCTTGCCCGGTACGGCGGCTACGGTGATATTACCTGCTGGTGCTTTGAGTTCTCCGGTGTTGACGACAGTTCCGCCGATAAGAGTGAGATTTTTTCCCTCTCCCACCGTTAAATTCCCAGCGTTGATAATGCTACCCGGCTGGGATGTGGTAAAGGCAAAGAGATTGGGCGTGCCTACCAAGTTGGCGTAGTTATTCGGATCGAAGGCATTGAACCAATTGTCACCAATCCCTATTCCGGTGGCGGTGGTGGTGGTGAAGCCTCCTGGTACGTTCAAGATGGCACCCGAACCAAACACAATGCCAGCCGGGTTCATCAAGTATAAGTTGGTGGAGTTGCTGCTGGAAACTTGGATAAGTCCGTTAATAATAGAAGGGTTTCCACTCGTGACGCGACCCAAAATATTGTGGATAGATGGGTTAGAAAGAAAGTTGGCAATTTGATTTTGTTCTAAGCCAAATTCGTTGAAGCTGTGGAAGAGATTTCCTCCATCGGCTGAAAGTTTTCCACCAGTAATATTGAATTGATTGCCAGAGGTGGTGACATTGGTGTTGGTGCCGTCAGGTGCGGTGGTAATTGATTGTGCTTGGGCAAAAGTTGGAGAAAGGCTACAGGTGAGGGCGAGAAGGCAAGAGGCGATGTTTTTAGCAATCGGTAATCGAGAATTAATAATTGAGAATTGGTAATCGAGGATTGATTGCTTTTTGCGAACTAATAGGACTTTAGAGTTGAAAGGGAAATGGCTGAGGATGTGCAGTTTTACAGAGAAGCGATCGCTTAATCCTCTCCTTTGCAGTGCCCGCGCGATCGCTTTGCAAGCGTTTTTCGCCTGTTGCTTGGTATAGGTGTGCGAGTCACTCGCCTGATGGCAACGATAGTAGTAAAGTGGCTTGTTGATATGCCGCACTTCGGCAACTTCTGACAGTTTCAGGCACAGATCGTAGTCTTCAACGTAGTCGAAGGACTCTTCGATTCCCCCCACTTGGTCGAAGAAACTGCGACGCATCAACCGGAAGTGAAAGGTCATAAAATCGAGCAAAAGCCGCTCTTTGGAGTAGGGGATGCGACAGCGCTTCCCGTAGTCGATGACTTTGCCGCTTTGGTCGATGTCGATGTAGTCGGTGTAGACAAAACCTACCTCCGGTTTCGCCTCCAGCACGGTTGCTGTCTCTTGCACTGCTGTGGGGGCAAGCAAATCGTCACTATCTACCAAACCGATGTAGGTGCCGGTGGTTTGCGCGATCGCTGCTTGCAAGGCGCTGACTCGTCCTTGATGTTCTGCTGCAACTACCCGAACTCTGCGATCGCGGGCTTCGTATTCACGGGCAATTTCTACAGTTCTATCTGTAGAACCGTCATCCCACACCAGTAGCTCAAAGTCTTGCCTAGTCTGCGCCAGAATACTTTCAATCGTGGCAGCAAGATAAAGTTCCCGGTTGTATGCCGTGATGACTAGGGAAATGGGTACGAACATGGGAAGACTCCGGAGGTGTTAACTCTCGTTGCCGAAAGTCATGCGAGTGCTAACTAAATTATTTTCTTTTCTAGAATACTCCTATGGATAGTTGCATTGGTGAACTTCTTTATACAATTCCTCCTAGAGATTTGCCTCACATCATGCTCCGGACGGGCGGTTGAAACCGTACAGCGACAGCAAGCACACAAACGAAACCTGCCGGGAGCAGGTTACATTTGTATCGATCGATCGCTGAAACTCTAAAAATCTACGCCACGCTTCAAGTCCACCCCTCTGTCAGCGTAATGCTTATGGCAAATCATCTCTGAATGGACGCTGGCAAGGTCAAAATACGCCGGACGATTTAGACAGCGCCCCGTGATAATCACTTCCGTGTCGCGGGGTTTGCGTAGCAGTGCGTCTACGATTGGTTGTTGATCCAGCAGTTCTAAGTCAACTGTAGGATTGAGTTCGTCCAAGATAATTGTCTTATAAAGCCCAGACGCGATCGCTGCCCTAGCAATCTCCCAACCGCGTTCAGCTTCCACATAGTCTAGTTCTTGCTGTTGTCCGCGCCAGACAATCGCATCTTGTCCGCAGCGCTGATGATCGACTAAGTTTGGGTAACTTTGTTGCAAAGCTGCGATCGCGGCATCCTCAGTATATCCAGTCCCACCTTTGAGCCACTGCATAATCAGCACTCGGTGCGACTGATCCTGACTAATCCCGCGCCCAATCGCCTGCAATGCTTTACCCAATGCGCTAGTAGACTTGCCTTTACCAGCACCCGTGTAGATTTCTATCCCCTGTAAAGGCAGGGAAACCCCGTCCCTACCTTCGGTAATCGGGTGGTGCGGCTTCATCTCAGAGTGCAAATCCGCAATTTCTAGCAGTTGTTGGGGGGCAGCCCGACCTGTAACAATTACTTCCAACTCCTGCGGTTTATGCTTGAGCGTCCGAACCACTTCCTCCACTGGCAACAAACCCAAGTCCAGTAACGGGTTCAGTTCGTCCAGAACTAGGACAGAATAGAGGTCAGATGCGATCGCGCCTTTTGCCACATCCCAACCGCGCTGCGCCTCCTGTCGGTCAAAGCGCGTTATTTCCTCCGCACCAAAAAATTCTGACCGCCCTGTGCGAACTTGGTCAATCAAGTGAGGGAAGCCTTGTTGCAAGGCAGCGATCGCCCCATCTTCATCGTAGGAGCGTCCCGGTCCTTTGAGAAACCGCAACAGCAGCACTCTCGTTGCTAAATCAGTATTAATTCCCAGCCCAATTGAGCGTAACACCACGCCCAGCGCTGCCTGGGACTTTCCCTTCCCCGCCCCATCGTAAACATGAATCTGACCGACGAGACGCTCAGAACGCACTTGAGCCGTGCGAATGCCGATCCCCATTCTACTCATAATTCTCATGAATCTTAGCTGTCACAAACTGTTAACAATAGCAGCTTAGAAGGGTAAAGTGAAAAGAATCAAGAGTAGCCGTTCCACAAAAGCTAAAGTTGAGACTAGAAATAGGTATTAGGGGGTAGGGAGTCAATTGTCCATCATTCAGTTATCAGTTCTTTTTTCTCTTCTACTGAGTTATTTCTCGCGCTAAACTACCCACCCCTCTACTTAATTTATGAGTATTTCAAATATGCTTTCTTTACATAAAAGGTTTCTTGATATTCCCAAATTCGCAGGATAATAGAAGTAAAGAGCAAGCTGCCATCAACAACATCAAAATTTACGTCTAAACTTAATTAAACAGGTGTTAGAGAGACAACCTTATGCTTGCAAATGTTTTCCCGCTTCAAACGATTTTATTTCAATTTTTATTGCTGTTGGTTGGAATTGCGATTGAATCATTCATTTTATACCGACAATTAAATCTTAGTCAAAGAAGAAGCATTGACTATGCCATTTCGATTAATTTATTTTCAACGATTTTGGGTTGGGTAGTTTTCTTTTACGTACATCCTTGGCTTCCCCGATCGCTGAAATCTCAGTTAATCAGTTATATCTTTTTTGATCGATTCTTTCCATTTGCTCAGTCGTCCAATATTGTAACAGAACTAATCTTAAGTGGCTTTGTTGTCTTCTTTGCCACCTTTATCGTTAAACTAAAAGGATTAGAACTTTTACAAATGTTACTGGAAACACCGTCTTATGGGGAAAGACAAAACCAAGAAAAGTTCAACCTACAAGATTTTCGACTTCTTACTTTTAATTCCAACCCTCTTTTAACTAATACTATTTTTCAGGCTAATATCTACAGCTTTGGGGGATTCGTATTGCTTCTATTTATTCGGACTCAATTTAGTTAGATACAAACATTTTTTGAGTTAATCATCTTTTGATAGATGAATTTAAATTTTAGTTGCGACCAATTTATCAAGTTAGGCTTAACTTAATAAAGACTTACAAAGATATGGCATCGATTCTTGATTTTTTTATTTTCAAATACTTAATTAATACTTTTAAAGTATTATGGAAATCCCTAGCTCCTTCCCGTGCTTATTCCTGGAAAACGTTTATTTATCTCAGTTTCTTTTCTTGGGTGATGTCATTTTTTGCAACTGACTTAGTACATGATATTATCACTCATTGCGGTTGGTTATTTTTAATTATTGGAGTGAGCTGGGCTACAACAGAGAATCCAATAAAAATTTGGGGTATTCCGATTGGTCCTTGGATTACGGGTGCCTTAATCTGTATGTTTTTATTTGGCGATTGGACTGGGAGTATCCCACCGATCGCTTTAATAGTTTGGCCTACGCTTTCATCAGTGATTGCTGTGTTTCCAACCTTTTTTGATGAAAGATTTAGATTAAAAGTACCGGCGCTACAATTTCGTCAAAGAAGTGTTATTTTGATTGGCAGCAATATGGTAATTAGCTGCTGGATTCAATTTTATTTTATTAGTCAAGATTGGTTAGAACAATATCCTACCTTGCTGTCGGATCATTTTGGGAAAACCACGATGGTATCCCAATCAGCATCTCAATCAACAAGGACTCTTAGAGGTACGGTTATTTTAGAATTTATGGAACCCTTGATCGTACAAGAATTAGAAAATAAACCTTGGTCGGAAGTGGAGCGATGGCTGCTAGAACCACAACCGCGTATAGAAGCAATTCGGGCAGAAGCCGCAAAAAAAATTCCGCTTGTGGAAGAAGATTTTTGGTGGCGTTATACCTATAATATTGGTTCGATTAACTCAGGATACAATTTACAATTACGCGCAATTTGGCAAGGTCCTCGTTCGCAAACCGAAGCATATTATGTGGAAAAAAACTGTCAAATTACTCAAAGCTATCAACCAATAGTAACTGGAGCAAGGACGACGCCTAGCCAGACAGCAGCACAAAATATTGCGGTTGCACAAGTCAATTGTCAGCCTATCAGCGAACTAAAAAGCTATGAATGATGAAGACTCTCTCTAAAACTTATCAATAGAGCTAGGAAGTGGCTGCTCGTGGAAGATAGTTGAGCGCATAAAGAATTAACTATTAGTAACAAAAGAGTTATTTTGTATTCGTGCCAAGGATAAAATATAAATCGTTGAGAGAAATCATAAATGATGATTTAGAAGGACGATGAGTTTAAGCACAGTAGAATCGAGGAAAAAAAATGTGTTTCGGGGAGCAATCGAGAGTTTAAAGAGAATTTGGGCGATCGCAGTGAATGGGTTTCGGGAAGTCATCCGCGATCGCGTTCTCTATATCATCGGTTTGTTTGCGCTGTTAATGGTGGTGGCGTGGCGACTGTTGCCAGAAGTGGCAGCAACAACAGAAGATAAAATTCTTAAAGATGTTGGATTAGCAGCAATGGATGTACTGGGAACCATTGTTGCTGTATTCGTCGGGACTGGATTGATTAACAAAGAAATCGAAAAGCGCACTGTCTTAGTGTTAATTCCCAAACCGCTCAGTCGCGCCGAATTTATTATTGGCAAACATCTGGGGCTATCAGCCGTTTTAGGCGTCTCGATCGCAGTGATGACGGCAATTTATCTTGGCATCCTCAGTTTAAGTAAGATTTCTTACCCGTTAGGTAGCATTCTGATTTCGGCGCTGTACTTGTTTTTTAAGCTATCTTTACTGACTGCTGTCGCGTTGATGTTTGGCGTCTTTACAAGTTCGCTGTTAGCGACCTTGTTTACATTTGCAGTGTATTTGATGGGACATTCCAGCCGAGATTTAGTAGAGCTGGGAAAATTAAGTCGGAATGTAGACATCGAACGGATCGTAAATGCTTTATATGTGGTACTGCCAGATTTATCTCGGCTAGACCTCAAAAATCAGGCGGTTTATGGTCTTTTGCCTTCTTCCTCGGCGCTCCTAACCGATGCTTTGTATGGTTTGGTGTATACCGTCCTCCTCTTAGCGATCGCTATCATAATTTTTTCGCGACGTGAGTTTTGAGCTGCCTCGCGATACAAACTAGCTAGAAGAAGCGCGAAAGTAAAAGAAGCAAACCCGTCCCTAATCCTTCGTCCGTTACTCCTTGTTTCCAGCTCGTACTTCGCCTCGTGATGCCACAACTGCAACAAGCTCCGTCCCCAGATGCCCTCCGCCTCTTGATCGTGATAGCTTCAAGCGCGGATGTCGGGCTGATTACAAATCCACTGCGGGAAGCGGACATTGATTTTACTTACGAAATTGCCGCTACATCTGCCGCTTGTCGAGAACAATTGCAGCAAAACACCTACGATGCAGTGTTGTCAGTGCAGCGGAGCGGGGATGCTAGCTCAATGACAGATAGGAAGGCTGGGAGGCAGGGAAAACTAGAAAATTCCCCTTCTCACCCCCTCACAGATGCCCCAAGCTCCTTAGAAGCATTGGAGTTAGTCCAACAATCCGGGCAGTTTATTCCTTTGATTGCGATCGCGCCGGAAGCTGAAATCGCCGATGTTGGCTCAGAACAGATGAAACATCTGCCAGAGATTTTGATGCGATCGCTCCACGAATTTGAACAACACCGAATCGAGCGCGATCGCATTGTCAAAATTCAGCAGCAAGCTCAGCGAGAGGCAATTATCAACCGCATTGTGCAAGCAATGCGAGAAACGCTGATTCTGGAGGAAGTGCTGCAAACCACCGTCAATTTGCTGCACGAAGCGCTCAACCTCAGTCGGTGTCTAATTTTTCTGCCCGATCCGAATCAACAAATGCAGGCTTGCCTTGCTAGCGAATCTACCCCTCAAAGGCAGAGCCTGATTGGCGTCTATTGCGGCTTCTACTCCTATTACCATTCCTCCCTTGCTCAAGGTGAGCCGCTGATATTCAACCAAATTGACGACCGCATCCCACTCAAACTGCAAGAATTAGCCAGAGAGTATGAAGTTTGCTCCATGCTGACGATGCCGATGTTGTATCAGCAATCCTTAGTGGGGGGGATTAGCCTGCATCAATGTGTTAGCGAACGGCAATGGACAGAAGATGAAATCGCTTTGGTAAGTGCGATCGCGAATCAATGTGCGATCGCCATCCACCAAGCGCAGCTGTTCGCTCAAGTTCAACAACAAGCAACGCGGGAGCGATTGTTAAATAATATCTGTCAGAGCTTAAATTCCAGCCTCGATCCACAATATATTTTGCAGGAAATTGTGAATCTAACTGGAGAGTTCTTCGGCGTTGATCGAGTCGCTATCTTTGCCTTAGAACCAGAGGAAATTAAGATTCTCAAAGAATGGCGAGTCAGCGAACAAGTGGTTTCCGTCTTGAACCTCAAATTTCCTAGATCGGAAAACCCCGATGTATTAGCTCCTTCCTCTAACTATTCGGTTCATCAAGTTTTTCATGCCCCCAAAATTGCAGACATCGCCTCTTCTCCCAACCGCGAAGAGCAAATTCGGCAGCTACAAATCCTGTCTATGGTAAGAGTGCCAATTTTTATTCGCGGTCAGATTTTTGGTGGCATTTCGTTACAATCCACAACCCGTTACCGAACTTTCACCGAAGACGAAATTCACCTTCTCGAAAGAATTGCTGACCAAGTGGCGATCGCGCTTTACAATGCCCAAAGCTATGAAGCAAGCGAGCAACTTGTCAAAGAACGTACCCAACAATTAGAGCAAGAAAAACAACTCTCAGAAGCCGCGAATCGTGCCAAAAGCGAATTTATCGCTACGATGAGCCACGAACTGCGAACCCCTCTAACTAGCATTTTGGGGCTTTCTCGCCTGCTAGTCGATCAAATTGTCGGATCGCTCAATGACAAACAGCAAGAATATCTTACTTTGATTACATCCGGCGGCGAACATTTATTGGAATTGATTAACGACCTTTTAGATTTATCCCTGATTGATGCCGGTCGAGAAGAATTCAGCCTAGAAATCCTGTTAGTGGAGGAAGTTTGTCAGGCGTCCGTTTCCGCCGTGCGCGAACAGGCGCAAAAGAAAGAATTGCAATTAATTGTAGAGATTTCCCCAGGCATCACCACCTGCGTAGGCGACCATCACCGCTTGAGGCAGATTTTAGTCAATCTGCTCTCTAATGCGGTGAAATTTACACACGTTGGCTCAGTTACGCTAAAAGTGGAAAAAACCGCAGACACTATCTTATTTTCAGTGATTGACACCGGAATTGGCATCGCCAAAGCCAATCATGCCACCCTCTTTGAACCGTTCCTACAGATAGATAGTGGTTTAAATCGTCAATATGAAGGAACGGGTCTCGGCTTAGCTTTATCCCGCAAACTGGCATTCCTTCATGGCGGCAATATCACCGTAGATTCAGAACTGGGACAAGGCAGCTGCTTTACTTTACACTTACCGATCCAGCCACCAGACGAATTGAATAAAGCTTGAAATTCGTTACGATCTGGAGAGTGCTGAGGACTTAGGACTGAGGACTGAGGGAAGGATGAAAAACTTCTCCCCATCTCCTCTGCACCATTTGGAGAGTGCTGAGGACTTAGGACTGAGGACTGAGGGAAGGATGAAAAACTTCTCCCCATCTCCTCTGCACCGGAAGCGCCTGAAGCACCTGAAGCACCTTTGCGTCCTCTGTGATTCGATTTTAAACAAACCATGATAAAGCAGAAACTTGAGCAACTAAAAACCCTCTTTGCAGAAATGGATCGGGCATTAATTGCCTATTCTGGGGGCGTCGATAGTACCTTGGTTGCCAAGATAGCTTACGACGTTTTGGGCGATCGCGCTTTAGCCGTTACCGCCGTTTCTCCCTCCCTCCTCCCGGAAGAACTCGAAGACGCCCAAATCCAAGCAGCCGCGATTGGAATTGCCCATCAAGTGATGCAGACGCACGAAATGGACAATCCTAATTACACCTCGAATCCTGTCAACCGTTGCTATTTTTGTAAAAGCGAACTTCACGACAACCTTAAACCCCTGGCACTTCAACTGGGTTATCCCTATGTTGTAGATGGCGTGAACGCCGACGATTTGGGGGATTATCGTCCGGGAATTCAAGCGGCAAAAGAGAGGGGTGCGCGATCGCCTTTAGCAGAATTAGGCATTACCAAAGCTGAAGTCCGCCAACTTTCTCAACACCTCGGACTTTCCTGGTGGGATAAACCCGCCCAACCTTGCCTAAGTTCCCGCTTCCCCTACGGCGAAGAAATCACCGTCAGCAAACTGCAACGAGTCGGACGCGCAGAAATCTATCTGCGTAAATTAGGATTAAAAAATCTCCGCGTTCGTTCCGAAGGTGATACCGCCAGAATCGAGTTACCGTCAGAACAAATTAAAGAATTTGTTCTTACCACCGATTTATCCACCCTGGTTTCCGCCTTTCAAGAATTCGGCTTTATTTACGTCACCCTCGATTTAGAAGGCTACCGCAGTGGCAAACTCAATCAGGTGTTACCGCTGGCAGTAAAAGCCTAAAATTCTGGCGTTGTACAAAGTTAAGTTGTACAAAGTTAAATAGATTCTAGGGGATGGGGACGTGTCTACCCCCTCAACGCCGATCGAGATTACGATCCCCCATCCTCTCAAAAGTTGCGATCGCTTCTAGCAACTAAATTAGGTTTTAATACAAATCCATCAACAATAATCACTCATGCCATAAGATAGTAGTTTTCTCGCAGCATGGGCACGACGCCTAAGAGTGCGAACAAATGGCATGAAAGCTTCGGCTTTGTCTACATCATCTTCGATCGAGAACGAGCGATCGCTCTGGCAAGCAGAATCAGCTTGGAATCGGGAAGTATTGTACGTCAAAGTCTGACTTCTCAATTTACAACTCAACCAAAAAGTAGGGGTACCTGATTGCCGTACCCTTAAAATTGAAATATACGAGGCGAAGTGCGGCGACGATACTACCCGATTATAAGCTTAGGCAAAAAGGCAATTCCTGCCAAACAACGATTCCTCATGAGTTAGCTGTGTGGCAACCAATGGAGGGCAAGGCTAGGGCAATGCATAAACTTTCAGAAATGGTATATTCGACTGTATTTTGGTTAATTTCCGGCTTACTTGTGTGGCTGGTAGTTCTGCCCGCAGCACTCATTACTTTACCCATTATCTTACTGGGAAAAGTAGTCAAACAGCTACTTTTCAAGATACCTCAACAAAATCTGACAGAGGTCGAAATCTCATTAGAAAATCACTCCGAACAGAAACCTAAAAATGCAGGAGAATCGCTTTTGACTTCGTTGCTCATGACAACGCTTGTGGGAGTGCCCGCTCTACTCGCATCAGCCATTTCTTTGCAGCCAATGAGAGTTATTAAAAGAGAAACAGAACTTGCCCCAAAGCCTCCGCTACAGCCAACAACAGCACAGACAACCTCATGGATAGAGACTGAGGAAAGTGAAACTTAAACTAGAAAGGCATCAGTGACATTGCCAGACACAGAAAAAATGCTAGTCATCTTATAAATTGGAAAGTCCACTTTGAGGTAAGGAACCCGGCATTTCCTGTATGAGGATGGCACAAAAACGATCTACTCAAAATCTCTTATATTTATTAAAATTTTGTGCGGCAAATTTAAATAACTTACTCAACTATCTAACCATCACCAAGTCAATTTTCCATCTTAGTTGGTTGATTACAGAGCCTTCAGTCATTTTATAATCAGCCCAGGAAAGTATGCGATCGCTCGAAAAAATGGGATTAAAACTTGAAAGCGTCATTCCTTGGGGACGTTCCCTGGCAGAATACATCAGGATGTTCAACTTAACGCCTGACGACCTCCAGTTAAAAATTCTAGATTGTGGCGGTGGCCCTGCCAGCTTCAATATTGAGATGACACGCCTAGGCTACAACGTCATCTCTTGCGATCCGGTGTATCAGTTTTCCAACCACGAAATTCGAGAACGTATCCAGAAAACCTATCAAAAAGTGATTGATGGACTCCAAGCCAACCTCGATAGCTACGTTTGGCACGAGATCCAGTCACCAGAAGATTTAGGGCAAATTCGGATGTCAGCCATGCAGCAATTTTTAGAAGATTTTCCACAAGGAATTCAACAAGGACGCTATTTAACCGCTGAGTTACCTGTTTTACCCTTCAAGACTCAGCAGTTCGATTTAGCCTTATGCAGTCACTTGTTGTTCACCTATTCGGATTTCTTCTCAGAAGACTTTCACCTCGCCTCCATTGTGGAATTGTGCCGTGTTGCTGCTGCGGTACGGGTTTTTCCTCTCTTAAATGTTTCTGGAGAGGCGTCGCCAGTCCTTCAGCCAGTAATGGAGAAATTAAAAGCGCAAGGCTACAGTGTAGAAATTCAGCCAGTACCCTACGAATTCCAAAAAGACGGCAATCAAATGTTGCAGATAAAGTCAGTCGTGTAAATATGTACTGCAATCTGTCGCTCCTTTGAACCTAGATGATTCAAGAAGGCGAAATCCCCGACTTCTTTAAGAAGTCGGGGATCTGAAGGGCTAGTATTTCACAATTTAAATAGGATTGCTGTATATGCCTGCTACACATCATGCAGGTTAGCGGTAATGGATAAAAGGTCATACGATAACGTGAAATGGTATAAGAAACACTTTTTTCTCTAATTACCTATTCCCAAAAACCTATAAGTCGCGCATTTAAAGGGAAATACTCAAAAGGAGATACTATTTTTTCAAAAAAAAAGTTTCAGGGTGTTCTTATTGAAAAGAACACCCTGAATTAGGTTAATTATTTATTTAGCAGCCTTTGATATATCAAATAAAGCTGCTACACCACTATGCAAGCGAGATAATACAAAAAACTAACTCTAGCCGGTTAACTTTAGCTCAAACCTAGCTCAGCGAGGCACCGCTGCGGTCGTAGCTAGAGCGGAAGCTTGGGTGTGGCTGTCCTTGAATGTGATTCCAGTATTCAGATGATTCAACATCTAGACCCACTTCAGCAGCGGCGCGACCCAGCATAGACTGCTGACGGTTCTTGATGAGGTGATGATGACGCATCATGAGGGCGCGAGCTTGTTCTTGAGTAGACATACCAGGTTTCTCCGTACTGCTTCAGTGATGTTTGACTAACTTATTTTCTCTTACCTATTTAATATAACAGAAAATTCTGTATCTAAATTTACAAAATGCTTTTAAAAACAAAACTTTACAAAAAAATTAAGGTTAGGTGCGGCACTCATCCGATAGAGCGATTCTAAATGAGGAAAAAATCGGAATTGCTGATTCCAATTTTGCATAGGGGATAATAGCCAGACGCAGAAACTGTAAAATTTGACAAACATCCTGAAAGTTTAAACGGCTACATCCCCCAAAAGTGTGATTTAGTAGTTGCTTTGGGCAGGCTAAAAGCATCATGGATGATGTGGAGTTCGTGCGCCAATCAAAAACCAAAAGAGACAGCCGACCAGGAGATAAAAAAATGGCTACCCCCTGTCACATTCTTGTAGAAGGCAACCCGGTCATCATCTATGCTTCCCGGAATGGCAGCCCTAAAAAAGTTTTGCCTATCCTCAATCGCTTTTTAGAGAAGTTTTGGCAAGAAAGAGAAACCTGCGGAGAATACTGCGATACACCTGGGTGCTTAGTGGCTCAGATTCTGGTTCGCTTTGGCTACGAGATATGCGAAGATGATTTTTCTAACCTGCGAGTGGGAGTGAATTTCGACTCAGCGGTGGAATACATCTACTGGGTTTCTTTGGATTACAAAGTGAGTATCTGGGTTCCAGAGGTGTCCTACCGCAATAATCCCTCTTTGGGACTGCAAGGCTGTCGCCAGGATCTCGTTTTGAGTACTCTCTAAATGCTGTGTGCGCGATCGCACATTTTGTTTGCATTTTATTATTTGCACTCCTCACCCCCATTCCTGACCTGGCTGCACGCCAGATAACAGCGAAAACGACTAATCTGTATACAGATGGATAAGACCCACAAACTCACAAATGTGGGCTTTCTTCAGCCGATTTTGATAAGCAGATAACTATCTAGCCGCCTAAAAGATACACATATTATGTTCGACGCACTTGCTGAACGCTTAGAATCTGCCTGGAAAAGCCTGCGGGGTCAGGACAAAATTTCCCAATCCAACATTCAAGATGCCCTGAAGGAGGTTCGTCGCGCTTTATTGGAGGCGGATGTCAATCTCCAGGTCGTCAAAGATTTTATTGCCGATGTTGAAACCAAGGCACAGGGAGCCGAGGTCGTTTCTGGGGTGCGCCCCGACCAGCAGTTCATCAAAATTGTCTACGATGAGCTAGTCCAGGTGATGGGGGAAACTAACGTCCCCCTGGCTTCAGTAGATAAGCCTCCCACGATTGTACTGATGGCTGGGTTGCAGGGAACGGGTAAAACCACAGCCACCGCAAAGCTAGCTTTGTACCTACGCAAGCAAAATCGCAGTACTTTGCTAGTCGCAACCGACATCTATCGCCCAGCCGCCATCGATCAGCTGGTGACGTTGGGACAGCAAATTGAGGTGCCAGTGTTTGAACTCGGCACCAATGCTAACCCGGTAGAGATTGCACGACAGGGGGTTGAGCGAGCTAAAGCAGACGGCATAGATACAGTCATTATTGATACTGCCGGACGCCTCCAGATTGACCAGGACATGATGGCGGAATTAGCCCGCATCAAACAAACCGTCCAGCCGCACGAGACGCTGCTGGTGGTCGATGCCATGACCGGGCAAGAAGCGGCAAATCTCACCCGAACTTTCCACGAACAAATCGGGATCACGGGTGCCATTTTGACGAAGCTGGATGGCGATAGTCGCGGCGGTGCAGCCCTATCAGTGCGACGGATTTCCGGTCAGCCGATTAAATTTGTCGGCGTCGGAGAAAAAGTCGAGGCGCTGCAACCGTTTTATCCAGAGCGCATGGCTTCCCGAATTCTGGGCATGGGAGACGTAATCTCCTTTGTAGAAAAAGCCCAGGAGGAAATAGACCTGGCAGATGCCGAGAAGATGCAGGAAAAAATGCTCTCGGCTAAGTTTGACTTCAGCGATTTTCTCAAGCAGATGCGGCTGCTGAAGAATATGGGTTCTCTGGGGGGAATCCTGAAGATGATTCCAGGGATGAATAAGATTTCCGACGAACAGCTGCGCCAAGGAGAAACCCAGCTAAAGCGGGCTGAGGCGATGATTAATTCCATGACGAAGGAAGAACGCCAAAACCCAGACTTATTAGCGAAGTCTCCCAGTCGTCGTCGCCGGATTGCTCGCGGTGCTGGCTATCAGGAAACGGATGTCAGCAAGCTGGTAACTGATTTCACAAAAATGAGAACCGTCATGCAACAGATGGGTCAGGGCGGTTTCCCCGGTATGCCCGGAATGGGCGGTATGCCCGGAATGGGTGGTGGCAATCGTCCTTCCCAAGCCGGTTGGCGGGGCTATGCCCAAGGCAGTCCCGGCAAGAAAAAGAAAAAGGAGAAAAAGAAGAAAGGCTTCGGCACTCTCTAGCTGGAACCGTTAATGCAATTAGCTTTTAGCTTGGAGGGGTAGAACTTGATGCCAAAAAATGGTACAATCAATGACTCTGCGTCTAAAGTCTAAAAGCTAATCGCTAAAGAGCTGATGGCTTAAAATCCAAACAGGAACATTCTTCATCAACATGATCAAACTGCGATTAAAGAGATACGGCAAAAAGCGGGAAGCTAGCTACCGGATTGTGGCAATGCAAAGCACTTCCCGCCGCGATGGGCGTCCTTTGGAAGAACTGGGCTTTTACAACCCTAGAACTGATGAAGTCAGACTAAACGAGCCAGCACTCACCAAGCGCCTCCAACAGGGAGCGCAGCCTACGCCAACGGTGCGCCGGATTCTTCAAAAAGCTAATGTCTTGGAACAAGTCAGTGCCCCAACTACCGCATGAGTCCGAGTTGGATTCCCCAGATTCAACCAGCCAGCCTGTAAGGTCATCCCACGGGAGTTCCCTACCGGATTATGCTGCTCTGGTGAAATTTTTGGTGCAGCCGTTTTTAGAATCACCAAAATTGCTGAGCGTGGACTGCGAAATGTCGCAGGGAAATACTAAAGCATGGGTGCGGCTGGCTTTTGAAGGCGAAGACAAGGGAAGAGTTTTTGGTCGGGGAGGACGTAATATTCAGGCAATTCGGACGGTGATTGAAGCGGCTGCGAAAGCTGCCAATCAATCTGTCTACCTGGACATCTATGGGAGTTCGGCGCGATCGCTTGAAAGTACGTCAGGAAGTCCAGAAGTTGCGAAAAAAGATCCACCCCGCCGGTCTTCCTCGGTAGCTGCTCCCAAATTCCGCTCCCGTTAAAACTTTAGACGGTTAGCATTGAGGAGGTGATGGATCGCCTCCGATTATGGATATCTCTTAAGTAAATCGCTTGTTATCCTTAGCCAAAGAGGCTATTAACCTGGTGGAACTAACCAAAAGCTAGCGTTGATGGTTAACTGAAGCAAAAAAAACAGCGAGTGGCTGCAAGTCCGTTTGGTTGACAACAAGTTGATTAACTCGGCGTGAAGATGCAACCAACTAGAAAATCTAGCGATGCGGAATTTTCTGGGGTTAAATCTCGCCAACGGTACGAAAAGCCGAGTATTCGTCGAAAGCGGAAGCCTCCCGTCAGCGCCTACGCTCTCATTGAGGATCTGTAGCCAATTAATTTGGGACGCCTGAGCTGTTATGGCAAGTCTATATATCGGGCGTCTTTTCGCATCATAGGGGCGGATTTTACCAAATATCCCCTCCTCTCACCGACGACTGCTATAAACTCGCCCATAATATTAAGATGACCGAGGCATTTAAAACAATACATCTACCAAATGCTAATAGCGCGATCGCCTTAGCAGGCGACCGTGAAGAAAACCTCAAAACCCTGGCAAAAACGACTGGCGCGGTTCTAGTGTTGCGGGGTCAAGAACTGATGGTTTCTGGCACTCCTAAACAAGTAGACCGCACCAACGATCTGGTGAATGCCCTCAAACCTTTTTGGAAAGATGGGAAACGGATCTCCAAAGTAGATATCCGTACGGCTTGCCAAGCTCTGGATACTGGACGCCAAGTAGAATGGCAGGCAATGCAAGAGGAAGTTCTAGCGCGAAACCGTCGTGGCGAAGAAATTCGAGCTAAAACATTTCCTCAGTTGCAGTATATCCAAGCAGTACGCACCCACGACCTCACCTTCTGCATTGGCCCAGCAGGTACTGGCAAAACCTACCTAGCAGCCGTTCTGGCAGTTCAGGCGCTGCTGTCCGATCAGTACGAACGACTGATTCTCACCCGTCCAGCAGTGGAAGCTGGGGAAAAATTGGGCTTTTTGCCTGGGGACTTACAGCAGAAAATTGACCCGTTTCTGCGTCCCCTTTATGACGCGCTCTATGAATTTATCGATACAGATAAAATTCCCAGTTTGATGGAACGCGGGGTGATTGAAGTTGCTCCCCTGGCTTATATGCGGGGTCGAACCCTCAACAACTCCTTTGTAATTGTGGATGAAGCCCAGAACACCACCCCAGCACAGATGAAAATGGTGCTGACTCGCCTAGGGTTTCGTTCTCGCATGGTTGTCACGGGTGACATTACCCAGACCGATTTACCACTTAACCAACAATCTGGGTTAGCCGTTGCCCAAAAAATTCTCCAACGGGTTGAAGGCATTGCTTTCTGCAATCTCTCTAAAACTGATGTTGTCCGCAATCCGTTAGTTGAGCGAATTGTAGCGGCATACGAAAATGATGCGTTGTGAGGGATGAGTGAGGAGAACTGTTCGGGTTTTCTAACCAGGAGAATGTCGGTTCGCAAACTATTTGAAAATTTGCTCGCAGTTCTCTACCCAAACAATCAGGGAAGAAGTTCTCGAATGCGTGCGTCGAGAGTAAAGATAAAACTAGAAAATTTTGCCTTTTTCAGCAGCTGATAGAGGTAAAAAAAGTAAAAGAATGAACGATACCACAGTGCTATTTCGTCCGGTGGGTCAAAAAGAGCTAGATTTGAGCCGACAAAGCGGTTATAGTGCCTTTCCAGCTCGGCTTCCCTTCCAACCGATATTTTATCCAGTGCTAACTGAGGCGTATGCCGTGCAGATTGCTAGAGATTGGAATACGAAAGATGAAGCTTCTGGGTATGTGGGTTATGTCACCCGTTTTTATGTGAAAACGGAATTTCTAGCCCAGTATGACGTGCAGACAGTGGGGAGTTCTCAACACCAAGAGTATTGGATACCAGCGGAGGATTTAGCAGAGTTCAACCAAAATATCGTCGGGAAGATAGAAGCGATCGCTAAATTTCAACCCAAACCAGAAACCGCATCATAAAATGTTTTTTGTCTTAGCAGATACGACCTCGCTTCCCTGCAGCTGAGTGACCAACAGGGTTGCTCCCCACCCATCTTTCATCCACAGGTTCCGAAGCTAGCTGATAACGGCTATCTGAAGAAAGCCGAATTTGCTGGGAGTGGTTATCTAAGCTGGCATGAATTGTAAACATACCGAAAATCAAAACATCTCCAGCTTTGAAATCGGCGGTTAGCCAACGTCCTCCGTATTTTTTTCGCAGAGAAACTGGATTTTTTGATAACGCCCCATTCCACCACTTTTCACCAGATGCATACAATTGGGCAGTCTTTCGGTTGTAACAATAACTATCTACATCCTTGCGCCCATAATCGTTTTTAATCCTTTCCAGCCGATGCGAGTTTTCTAAAATTATCAACCCTCCCATCTCCAAAGATACGTCGCCCAACGGTGTCCAAGTTGTGTAAAGGTCATGAGTTCCCCGTCCCATGTACACGATATCGCAGTGAGCATAAGTACCATGACCGGGGGCAACTGCCCTTAACCAGGTGTAATCGAAAGGTCGGACATCTCCGCCTAAAAAAACTTGATAAAATTCCATCATTCGACCCGAATAAAGCAGTTTTTTAATTGCCTGACTTTGGGCTGCTAAATCGGGTCTAAAATGCATTTTCAATCCCGGTTTTGCCACGCATTCTAGAATCGGGTGTCCGGGTTTGAGACAATCTTCTGCGGCTAAGAGTTCGGCAATTTCCTGACGGCTTTGCCAAACTTCTTGGGAATTTAGAAGTGCCCGAAGGTATAAATACCCGTCCTGTTGCATCCGCTGGCGCAGTTTCTGGGGCTGATTGAGTAAATTTGAAGAATCGCTTAAATAACCAAAAGCTTCGCTGCTGCAATCGAGTTCGTAACCTAAAGAAGTGAGGACGGTTTTCTCACGTAAGACGATCATCACTCAGTATTTAAAGTTGCTATTCTCACATCTTATTCTCGATATCAGGCAGCAGCCCAGAAACGAGAGATGCGAGGCTACTGCCGCCCCAGCGCCAGCGCTCAGACGAACGTTATCAAATCACATAATTGGACAACCCACTTGCTTGAAGGATTGTATTGCTATCCTGTAAGTTAGTTGCCCTGCGCTTGAATCGCCCACTCACTAGAACCATGACCCAGCAACCTACACGCATTTGTATCCTCGGTGGCGGCTTTGGCGGTCTCTACACTGCCCTGCGCTTGAGCCAGTTGCCTTGGGAAAAATCGGAACGTCCGGAAATTGTCCTGGTGGATCGAGATGACCGCTTTTTGTTCACGCCGCTGCTGTATGAACTACTCACCGGGGAACTGCAAACTTGGGAAATTGCTCCACCGTTTCAAGAGATTTTAGCGAACACGGGTGTGCGCTTCTGTCAGGGTGTTGTGGCTGGAATAGATATCCAAGAAAAACTGGTACATTTGCATGATGGCCCTGCCTTCTCCTACGATCGCTTGGTGTTAGCCCTGGGTGGAGAGACGCCGCTAGATATGGTGCCGGGGGCTGCCGAATATGCGTTTCCTTTCCGGACGATTGCTCACGCCTACCGCTTGGAAGAACGGCTGAGAATTTTGGAAGAGTCGGAAACGGATAAAATTCGCATCGCCATTGTCGGAGGCGGTTATTGTGGCGTTGAATTGGCTTGCAAGTTGGCGGATCGCCTTGGCGAACGAGGTCGCATTCGGTTAATTGAACAAGCTGATATGATTCTCCGAACATCGCCAGATTTTAATCGGGAAGCGGCGCGAAAAGCTTTGGAAGAAAGGGGTGTGTGGATTGATTTGGACACGGCAGTAGAGTCGATGTCACCGACTACGATCTCGCTAGTGTACAAAGCACAGGTAGACTCAATCCCAGTGGATTTGGTGCTGTGGACGGTGGGAACGCAAGTGGCAGAGGCAGTGCGATCGCTCGAACTCAAACACAATCAACGCGGTCAAATTACCACTACGCCGACTCTACAAGTGGTTGACCATCCAGAAATCTTTGCCCTTGGCGACCTTTCGGACGCTCGCGACGCTGACGGTCAGCAAATACCGGCAACTGCCCAATCTGCCTTCCAGCAATCAGATTATACTGCCTGGAATATCTGGGCATCGCTGACCGGGCGTCCTTTGCTTCCCTTCCGCTATCAGAGTTTCGGCGAAATCATGACCTTGGGGACGGATAACGCTACTTTCACCGGCATGGGAGTAAAGCTGGATGGTTCCCTCGCCTATCTCTTCCGGCGTCTGGCGTATTTGTATCGGATGCCAACGCTCAACCATCAGTTGAAAGTCGGATTTAACTGGATTGCCCAACCTTTGTTGGAAATGTTCTCGAAGTAATCCGGAATGCAGGGTCATCGGCTTGGAGTTAAAGATGGGCAATGCCCACTTATACAGTTTCACTATATTTATCTCTTAGATTCTTATGTAAGGGCGCGAGGCTTTGTCTCGTGCCCTTGCGTTTAGGAAGGAATTGAGGAAGGAATTGACGCTCCCACGGCTTTGAGGAAGTAGAGCCGTGGGAGCGTCAATACTGAGATAGGATTTATGACATGATGAATCTAGCCGGTGGTTTTGTTGGGTTTGCGATCTTGAGATGGAACGCGAAGGTAGCATGAAGCGCCCTAAAGTTATTTTTCTCGATGCCGTGGGCACCATGTTTGGTGTCAGGGGTAGTGTAGGAGAGGCGTATAGCGCGATCGCCAGTCGGTTTGGCGTCCAAGTCTCTGCTGAGGTGGTGAATCCAGCCTTTTACCAAAGCTTTAAAGCCGCACCGCCGCCAGTTTTTCCAAGCGCAGAACCCCAAGAAATCCCGGATCGGGAATTTGAGTGGTGGAAAGCGATCGCGCTTTCTACATTTGGACAAGTTGGCGTCTTGCCCAAATTTTCTAACTTTCCGAGTTTTTTTAACGAACTCTACGCCTACTTTTCCACTGCTGAACCTTGGTTTGTTTATCCCGATGTTCTTACAGCTTTGGAAAAATGGCGGGAAATGGAGATTGAGCTGGGTGTATTGTCAAATTTCGATTCCCGCATCTACTCGGTTTTGCAATCACTGAATTTAATTGAATTTTTTACCTCTGTCACCATTTCCTCGGAAATCGGTGCTGCCAAACCCAATCCCAAAATTTTTGCCGCTGCGTTGGAGAAACATAACTGTTCGCCTGAGGAAGCATGGCACATTGGCGACAGTCATAAAGAGGACTATCAAGGAGCAAAAGCAGCGGGACTCAAGGGCATTTTTTTAAAGCGCACTGAGTAGAGGGTTGGGACATGATGTAACAGTGTAGTTGTGGCAGCGAAAAGCCACGTATAGCGCGATACGGTCAGCGATCGTTTTTCTCAAGTGCTACTGCCTGTAGTTTCACCATCGTGACTCAAGAGCAACTGTGCTAATCGAGCCATGCTACTGCATCATTTCTACTTGCTTGGAGCGATCGCGTAACTCGTCAACAAGGAGTCATAGATGTCTTTTCTACCTTATGAAAATTTCACTATTACAACTAATCTAGATTCAGAAGAAGTCAAGAGAATATTGGCTGATGTCATTGAACCGCCTAAGACGTTTAGAAATTCTTGGTCTTCGGCATCAAGATCGCATAAACCCTATGAAGGTAAAATTTATGATGATAGTTTCCAAATATCTAGAATTATCCATACCCGAAATTCATTTTTACCAATTATTAAAGGCAAAATTTCCCCTCAAGTTATTGGTTGCTCAATCAATATAACGATGAAATTGCATATTTTTGTATTAATATTTATGGGCTACTGGTTGAGTATGACTGGCAGCATCGGAGTAGGATTTCTATTGGCATTGCTATCAGATAGTCGAATGGGCATAGCTGGTTTGATGCCCCTTGGGATGTTTGTATTTGGTTGTCTTTTATGCATAATTCCTTTTAAAATTGAAGCCAAAAAATCTAAGGAGTTTTTATACAAGCTGTTCAGCGCTTAGTTTTCATAAAAATCACACGACAAAAGTATCTAAGAAAAATCCTTCGTTCCATTTGACTAGGAAGAAAGAGCATCGACCAACATTCAAGCAGTTTGATGGGAGCGATCGCGCTAATTTTGTAGCCAGATTAAAACTTGAGTCACTTAATTTTTTGCAGGTGTTACTTGGATGATGCAAGGCTGACTGTTGCACTGCTGGATGTAAAGCCGATCCACATAAGGTTTCTGCCACCTTAAAGGAATCTCTAGTAAATCTCGCGTACCAGTCATGCTTTGTCCTACAAACATTAAGAGTGCAATGCAGCTCAAAATGATGTGAATGGTGCGCCAGCGATTTAACCGATCTTTGTAGATATCTTCAATAATTGCTAACGAAAAAATCATCAGCATTGCCGCTGCGATGCCGATGTAGTAGTGAGACACCAACCACTCATTGTCTCGACGATAAACGCCTTCTTGGAAGCCGAGAATAATTAAACCTGCGCCGGTTAAAGTTGCAAAAACGCCGCGCCAGAGCCGTTGTTTGGCTTTGTAGAGCAATACTAAGGAGCCAATGGTAGCCGCAAACATTAGGACGATAAAGACAACTTGAAAAGGTTTCTGGCTCCAGATTTGCTTGCTCAAAATATGCTCAAAAATTGGATAAGCAAGTCCGATAAGGGTAACTCCAACAATGGCACCAGAAAGCCATTTGCCTAATTGGACGTGTTCTTGCCCAACTACTAGCGGAATTTTACTTTTGCCTTCTAAATTTTGCAAGCGGCGTTGGCGAGTCTGCCAAGCGCGGTTGACGACAATGCCAATCAGAGGGAAGACGACTGCAATTGCGATCGCAGGATGAATTAAAGCCGCCAAATCTGCAATTTCCATAACAACCTCAGTATGCGTTGATTTTTAACTACTGAAAGGGGCAAAGCCAAAGGTAGGGTTGAATAAGCGACACCAAATCACCACCGATCCAAACTCTGCTGGATTGACACTAGCAGGAATAGCATAGCGTTGAGCACCACTTATTTTTTGCAAGCGACCGATACTTGCATAATCTTTCTCTTTAATGCCATTTGTTGGAGGTTTTTCAGAACGATACAGAATGACGAATAAATCCAGGCCATTGTCAGTTTTGAAAGCTCGATCTAACTCCAGATAGCGTTTTCAATTTTCTGTCACCAAGCGCACAGTTCCTTGGGTATGATGTTCTGATCCCTGAAAAGTCCCAGATTTTGTAGGCGTCTGTGCTACCGATGTAGCAGATGAGCCAGTTAATGGTGCAGGCTGAACATTTGGCTGATTAAAATTGGTTTCTATTGTATTACCTTTTAGCTTCAATGATTACTAAGCTTATCTGGTGCTTAAACAGTCTTATTAACCCCCAGTAATTAGGTAAAACTTTAGAGCATATATAAAAGTTGTAATTACTATAAAGATAAACAACATTACGTATTGTCTAATATTTTTTTCAGTTAGTGCATAATTGAAAATTAGTATATTACTTTTAATTTAAAAAAAACCTATAATTAACTGATTATCAAACAACTTTGAATTAGGAAAGTACAGCGATGACGACTTCATACATTAAAAATAAAATCTCAAAGCGTCAAGTCCTAAAACGAATTTTCCGCCTTCGGATGGCAACGCTGCTCATGGTAGGAATTGTTGTCTTCGCAGCTGCGATCGCTACTGCGTGGTTTGCGGGTGAAGGGAAAATTAGTCAGCTGTTTGCCGAACTCAATACTTTACAAGAGAATCCACCCCTGTGGCTGCAAGCGCCCATGAAGAGTGAATACTTGCTAGTTCCTACGGTTGCTCTGCTAGTAATTGTTTTGATAGTAATGAAAATCTCTCCAAAAACCGACGCTTGGTCTCGGTTTCTTGTAGTAGGGATTTTGCTGGGGTTAACGGGTCGATATATTGTATGGCGATCGCTCTCTACTCTGAATGTTGCTGACCCTCTAAATGGTGTTTTCAGCTTGGGATTATTTTTCATGGAAATGTTGATGTTAAGTAGTAGTACGATCCAGCTTTTTTTGATGCTAAACGTAAAGGAGCGACATCGTGAAGCAGACCAGATGGCAAAAAGTGTGATTGATGGCAGCTTTATGCCAACCGTTGATATTTTTATTCCCACTTACAATGAATCTGTATTTATTGTTAAACGCGCAATTATTGGTTGCCAAGCTTTAGATTATCCCAATAAAACAGTTTATTTACTGGATGATACAAGACGCCCAGAAATGCGAACTTTGGCTGAAAGTTTAGGCTGCGAATATAAAACAAGACTTGATAATAGACAGGCAAAAGCCGGGAATTTAAATCATGCATTTCCTCAAACGAAGGGGGAATTAATTGTTGTATTTGATGCAGACTTTATTCCGACCAAAAACTTTCTCACTCGCACTGTAGGTTTTTTTCAAGATGAAACCGTTGCTCTGGTACAGACACCCCAAAGCTTTTATAACTCCGATCCAATTGCCTACAATTTAGGATTAGAAAACGTCCTAACGCCAGAAGAAGAAGTGTTTTACCGACAAATTCAACCGATTCGGGATGCAGCGGGTAGTGTTATTTGTTCTGGAACTTCTTTCATTGTTAGGCGTAGTGCTTTAGAAGCAGCGGGTGGCTTTGCCACCGATTCCTTGAGCGAAGATTACTTCACTGGTATTTGTTTATCAGCCCAAGGCTACCGATTAATTTACCTAGATGAAAAGTTAAGTGCTGGATTAGCCGCAGAAAATATTGCCGCTTATGCTACTCAGCGGCTACGGTGGGCACAAGGCACTTTACAAGCATTCTTTATTAAGGAAAATCCGTTAACAATTCCGGGACTTAGCCCTTTGCAAAGACTGGCTCATTTAGAAGGATTATTACATTGGTTTACCAGTTTGTCGCGGGTTTATTTCCTGTTTATACCCTTGGCTTATTCGTTTTTCGGTGTTATTCCTATTCGGGCAATGACTGGTGAATTATTATATTATTTTTTCCCTTACTATGTCGTGCAAATTTCAGTTTTTTCCTGGTTAAATTATCGTTCTCGATCAGCTTTGCTCACGGATGTTTACACGTTGGTGCTTTGCATTCCTTTAGCACTAACTGTACTTCAAGCAATGCTGAAGCCTTTTTCTAAAGAGTTTAAGGTAACGCCTAAGGGAATATCACGCGATCGCTTTTCTTTTAACTGGAATTTAGCATGGCCTTTGATTATTTTGTTTATAGCAAGTGCTGTCAGTTTGTGGCGAAATTTAGGAATGTGCATAATAACGGGTAATTGGCAAAGGCTAGAAGCTTACGGAGCAACTGAAGTGTATAAAGGTATCGGGTTGGGTTGGATTTGGAGCGGTTATAACTTGTTAATGATTGGCATTGCGTTGTTAATTTTATTAGATGTCCCTAAACCAGATATTTATGAATGGTTTGATTTACGAAGGGTAATCCGCCTGAATGTTGCTGGGCAGAAGTTTTGGGGCATTACTACAATAATTTCGGAAGCAGGTGCCCAAATTGCCTTAACCCACGAAGGGCTAGCGAATGATACCAGTGAAATGTTGCCAGTGACATTAGAAATTATGGAAGAAAAATTAGAATTGCAAGGCAAAATTATCCACACAGGATTTAGAGGTGAGTATCCAACGGTGCAAGTGGCTTTTGAGAAATTAAACCTCAAACAATATCGGCGTCTAGTAGAAATGCTATTTTGCCGCCCAGGTCAATGGAAACGCCGGGAGGCTCCTGGAGAGTTTGGTTCTTTGTTGCTGATTTTAAAAATTTTACTTCGCCCACGAATTTTGTTTGATAGGGAGCCACAAGTGAGAGCGATCGCTGTCTCCAAAATTTAATGACTGTCCGCAAAAGCGATATCTACATTTCCCCAAAAGACTGTTTAGAAGGCGATCTGAGGGGCGATGGGTTCTCGATCCCTACGGCGGAGGGGAAGAAGTTCACTTGGCTAGTGTTGATTTTAGGTGCGCGATCGCAACCTTGTATGAAGATGTATTAGCGCTTAGTTGATCGCTGAGTTACCCGCCCGGTTAGCGATAAATTGATTAATTGGCTAACTCATCCAGCGCAGCCTCTTGCCAGCGCTAAGATCGTTAAGCACTGTTTCGCTCTGCCCTCATGTCTGACCGTGTCAATCTTTCGGATGCTTTACCAACTGAGTCCTCAAACGGGCATCATCCCACAGGTGTAAATCAAAACAGCCAGAACGCGATTCGCATTCGTGGCGCTAGGCAGCACAATCTGAAGAATATCGATCTAGAACTACCGCGCGATCGCTTAATTGTCTTTACTGGCGTCTCTGGTTCCGGCAAGTCTTCCCTCGCCTTTGATACCATCTTTGCAGAAGGACAGCGGCGCTACGTGGAGTCCCTGAGTGCCTATGCGCGGCAATTCTTGGGGCAGTTGGATAAGCCAGATGTGGATGCGATTGAGGGACTGAGTCCGGCAATTTCAATTGACCAAAAATCAACCTCTCACAACCCCCGCTCAACGGTTGGCACGGTAACTGAGATTTACGACTATTTGCGGCTGCTGTTTGGACGCGCGGGTGAGCCTCACTGCCCTCTGTGCGATCGCTCGATTGCGCCTCAGACGATTGATGAAATGTGCGATCGCATCCTGGAACTGCCTGATGGCACTCGCTTCCAAATCTTAGCGCCTGTGGTGCGGGGCAAAAAGGGCACCCATCAAAAATTACTCTCCAGCCTGGTTTCTGAAGGATTTGCTCGCGTCAGAGTTGATGGCGAGGTGTTTCAACTGTCCGATTCTATTGAATTAGATAAAAATTATACACACACGATTGAAATTGTCGTTGACCGACTAATTAAGAAACCTGGTATTCAGGAGCGTCTAACCGATTCTCTTAGCACTTGTCTGCGTCATGCCAGTGGAATTGCGATAATAGAAGTATTAAATGATACATCCAAACCCAAAGAATCCGACTCATTAAATAATTCTGATGCAGAAGATACCACGAAAAACGAAAGTGGGCAAGGAACTTCTCCAAAGGCTGATAATTCCTATCAAGAAAGCTCCAATGAATTAGTCTTTTCAGAAAACTTTGCTTGCCCGGAACATGGGGCGGTAATGGATGAACTTTCTCCGCGATTGTTCTCCTTTAATTCCCCTTATGGTGCTTGTCCTCAGTGTCACGGATTGGGGAGTATGCGGACGTTTTCACCAGAGTTACTGGTGCCTTTTCCAGAGTCGCCGGTGTATGCTGCGATCGCGCCTTGGTCAGAAAAGGATAATTCTTACTATCTCTCCCTACTATACAATGTCGGACAAGTGTATGGTTTTGAAATCCAGACACCCTGGAATCAACTAACAGCAGAACAACAGCACACCATTATGTATGGTGCTGACAAATCAATCTGGAACGAAAGTCGAAATGATTTTAGACGCTACGCAGGCGTTGTCGCTATCCTCCAGAAACAATACGATGAAACCAGTTCCGACCTAATTAAACAAAAAATGGAGCAATATCTCGTCGAACAGCCGTGTGAAGTGTGCGCCGGAAAAAGATTGAAACCGGAAGCCTTGGCTGTACGATTGGGACAGTATCGGATGCTCGACTTGACGAGCGTTGATATTGGAGAAAGTCAGGAACGAATTAATAATTTGAAATTAAGCGATCGCCAGTTTCAAATAGGCGATTTGGTACTTAGAGAAATTAAAGCTAGGCTGCAATTTCTCCTCGATGTTGGCTTAGATTATCTGACGCTTGACCGTCCGGCAATGACACTTTCGGGAGGGGAAGCGCAACGAATTCGCCTTGCAACCCAAATCGGTTCGGGTTTAACCGGCGTCCTCTACGTGTTAGATGAACCGAGTATCGGACTGCATCAGCGAGATAATGGACGCTTGCTGCAAACTTTAATTAAACTTCGCGACTTGGGCAATACATTAATTGTGGTCGAGCATGATGAAGAAACGATTCGTGCGGCTGACCACATTGTTGATATTGGGCCTAGTGCAGGCGTTCATGGCGGAAGAATTGTTTCTCAAGGTGACTTGGAGACATTGTTAGCAGCAGAAGATTCTCTAACGGGTGCTTATTTGTCGGGACGGCAGGTGATTGAAACCCCTGCACAGAGGAGAGAGGGAAATGGGCGATCGCTCATTCTCAAAAATGCCTACCGCAACAACTTAACAAATATCGATGTTGAAATTCCACTAGGTAAACTTGTCTGCATCACCGGCGTTTCAGGTTCTGGCAAATCTACCCTAATTAACGAATTACTTTACCCAGCCTTACAACATCACCTTACCCGTAAAGTTCCCTTCCCGAAAAATTTGGAAGCTATCAAGGGATTGAACGCAATTGATAAAGCAATTGTCATCGACCAATCTCCAATTGGACGCACCCCTCGTTCTAATCCAGCTACCTATACGGGTATCTTTGATGCGATTCGAGATGTGTTTTCCCACACGATAGAGGCAAAAGCAAGAGGGTACAAACCGGGGCAATTTTCTTTCAATGTTAAAGGTGGACGCTGCGAAGCTTGTGGCGGACAAGGTGTGAATGTGATTGAGATGAATTTCCTGCCAGATGTCTACGTGCAGTGCGAAGTTTGTAAAGGTGATCGCTACAATCGAGAAACTTTACAAGTGAAGTACAAAAACAAGTCGATTTCTGATGTTCTCAACATGACCGTAGAAGAAGCTTTGGAATTTTTCATAAATATCCCTAAAGCGGCAACACGGTTGCAAACTTTGGTAGATGTAGGGTTAGGTTATGTCCGTTTAGGACAAACTGCACCCACTCTTTCTGGTGGTGAAGCGCAACGGGTGAAGTTAGCCTCGGAACTCTCTCGTCGTGCTACCGGGAAGACGCTTTATTTAATCGATGAACCGACAACGGGTTTATCTTTTTACGATGTCCACAAGTTGCTAGATGTGTTGCAAAGATTGGTGGATAAAGGCAATTCAATTTTAGTCATCGAACATAATTTAGATGTAATTCGCTGCGCCGATTGGGTCATCGATTTGGGACCCGAAGGTGGGAATAAAGGTGGAGAGTTAATTGCGGTGGGAACGCCAGAAAAAGTGGCGGAGAATCCGAGGTCATATACTGGGCAATATTTGAAACAAGTGTTGCAGCAACATCCCCCAAAATGACAACTTTTAATCGGTCAACTTAACCAAGCGCGATCGCGCAATATCAGTCCAGATACCAGCCCAGAAATTGATAGATTTTTAAGGCTGGCTTTTCGCCAGATGCCTGCCCGGGAAAAAGTGCATTTCCTCAATTAAGCAACGAAAGAAATGTAGTCAATACATTCCCGCACTCTAGAAGTGTGGGGCTAGATAAACGAAGCCTGCCTACGCAGACTTTAAGTTAAAATTCTCCTTTTTTTCTGCCGATGAGAAGATAAGTCGTCATCTCGCCTTTTCCCTTGACATGGATAAGACCTCGTTCCTCAAAAACATATTCATCTCGTAATAACTCATAGGTCGTATTGGTGACTTGAATTCGACCCGCAAGACCGTGAGATTCCATCCGAGAAGCTGTATTTACCGTATCGCCCCACAAATCATAGATAAACTTTTTGATCCCAATGACGCCAGCAACCACGGGTCCCGTACTAATGCCGACTCGAATCTGAAAACTTTTCGCATTTTTTAGGTTAAATAGCGCGATCGCACCTTGCATATCCAGCGCCATGTCAGCGATCGCCTGGGCATGATCGCTGCGGGGCATTGGCAAACCGCCGACAACCATATAGGCATCCCCAATTGTCTTTATTTTCTCCAAACCATGCAGTTCGGATAGGCGATCGAACGCAGAAAATATCTTGTTGAGTAATTCGACAAGTTCGGTGGGTGATGTATCGGCAGAAAGTTGGGTAAAGCCAACAATATCAGCAAACAAAACGGTAACTTCGGCAAAGCTATCGGCAATTGTGCTTTCCTGAAGTTTTAATCGCTCGGCAATCGGGGCAGGTAAGATGTTGAGCAGCAGCAGTTCCGATTGTTCCTGTTGATAGCGCAGTGCTTCTTCTGCGACCTTGCGATTGGTAATATCTTGGACAGTGCCTTCGTAGTAAAGAATTCTCCCTTGAGAATTCTTAACCGTGCGGGCGGTTTCCAAAATCCAGATAGTGCTGCCGTCCTGGCGGTAAATTTGAGACTCAAACCGAGATACAGAATCATACTTTTGCATGGCAGCAATAAATTCCGTTCGTCGGTTTGGGTCAACATAAAGTTGCCGCTCAACGCTCGTCACATTGGCGATTAATTCCTCCGGGGACGAGTAGCCATAAAGGCGTGCGAGGGCAGGATTCGCACTGATGAAGCGTCCATCCGGTGTCGTTTGAAAAATGCCTTCAACTGCGTTTTCAAAGATGCTGCGATATCGTTCTTCGGCTTGCCGAAGTGCGCCTTCCACTTGCTTGCGCTCGGTAATGTCGCGGGAATTAACCACGATGCCTGCCACGAAGGGATCGGCTAGCAAATTGCTCCCAGTTGATTCTAGAAAACACCAGGAGCCGTCTTTTCGGGGAAAACGATATTCGATGGAAAAAACACTCTGAGGGTTGTTAAGCGCCTCATGGAAAGCTTCTAAAACGCGGCGACGATCCTCTGGGTGAATCATGCCTAAGGTGTGTACCCCGGTCAATTCCTCTGGTTGGTAGCCCAAAATACTCACAATCGAAGGACTTTGATAGCGGGTAATGCCATCTGCGTCATAAATGGCGATCAGATCCGAACTGTTGAGAATCAGCGAGCGAAATTTCGCTTCACTGTTAGCGAGGGCGGTTTCTGCTTGTTTGCGATCGCTCGCTTCCATTGCCAAAGCAGCCATATACGCTAAATAAGTCGCAAAGTTCTGATCCTCCAACGCCCACTGCCTTTGCGTACTCATGTGTTCCAGACAAAGCACCCCCATCGTCCGTCCACCTACCCGAATCGGGACATCCAACATCGAAGCAATGCCTAAAGGAGCTAAATAAGCCGCGGAAAACTCCTTCGTCCGAGGATCGGTATGGGCATCAGAAGCCGCGATCGCGCGTTCCTCTTCTAGTGCTTGGAAATAGCCCGGATAGTCTACTCGGTACAGCTCCATGCCCCAGCTATGCCGCTCCTGAGTGACTTCGTACAAGTCAACACAGACCAATTTTTGATTCGGGTTTTGGGATGTTGCAGAAGCCGGTTCCTGAGTCTCAACGATTTCTTGTTGATAAAGCCAGATACTCGCTCGTGCGACGCCCAGCGTGTTTGTGGCTGTCTCGGTAATCTCCTGCCAAGCCGCGCTCAAATCGCCCGTGTATAAAGCCTGACACGTAGCCAGTTCCATCAGCGCCCGCTGCTGTCTGCAAAGCCGAGTCTCGCTTTCTTGGAGTGCGGCTTCCGTCTGCTTGCGCTGAATGACGGAACCCAGCTGAGCCGCAACGCCCGATACTAGCTCCACCATCTGCCGGTCTTCTTCCTGGCTGTCGAAGCTGAAGAAAACCAGAACAGCTAGCACTTGTGGCTGCTGTAGGGGCACCCCAGCGCTTTGCCCGTCCTGAATCGGCAGGGGGGACGATTCCCAAAACGTTGCCGCAATAATCGGAATGGCGAAACTTGCTTTCAATCCGCTTTTTCGTGCAATTGCGACACGATCAAAAACGGCTGGTGGCTGAATTGAAACATCATCAATCCACTCTGGCTGCTGCGATGACCAAACTCGTCCCGGCAATCCGTTCCAGGATGCAAAAGTGAGCTTCTGGCTGAAGTGTCTGAATTTCTTCAAGGCGGGGGATACTTTCTCCTTACCGCCATACCAACCCCGACTGCATTCGAGAAAGTCACCCGTTGGGTGGGGAATCCAAGCTTCCCCAAAACTCCAGCCGATTGTCTCGCAAACCTTGCCCAGCGTGACTTGCAAAGCTGAGTGAAAATCTGAGGCATCCGCGATCGCTTGCGTCGTCGTCTGCAACAAACGGATTTCTTCTTGGGCTTGTTTGCGATCGCTAATATCTCGAACCACGCCACACACGACCTCTCTGCCACCATAGGAAATCGAGTTGGCACTCACTTCCACATCCACCAGCGTTTCATCTTTACGCCGGTAGCGTCGTTCGCCTAGGTAGTGCTGTTTATCAGCTAGGATTTGGTTGATATTTAAGTCAGCGCTGTCTTGGGTGTGGGGAATGAGATCGTAAAGGGTCAGATGTAGAATTTCTTCATGGCTGTAACCGAGCAAGCGATTAAAGGCAGTATTGGCTTCCAGAATTTGAGAAGAGCGAGCATCAATCAGAACAATCCCTTCTGAAGCTTGCTCAACCACGGCGCGGTGACGTTCTTCGCTTTCAATGCGATCGCGTCCAGATTTTTCCAACGCTTCTAGCATCCCATTAATCGTCAGTGCCAAGCTGGACAATTCATCCTTTCCGGGAGTCGATACCCGCAGCGAAAGATCGCTACTCGCGCCAATTTTCCGAACTTCCCCACTCAAAGCTGCCAACCGAGACAGCACCAATCGCTCTATCAGCAGCAGCGTTACTCCACCAAATACCAGTCCTACTACTAGCAGACACAAGATGAGATAGCCTAGGCGAATCTTTCCTTGCTTGTAGATTTCTCTGGGGACATCCACCCGCAACAGCAAAGCCGGTTTGCCATAAATGTCTTTAATCTGGGCGTATCCAGAAATCGTGTCTTCATTGCGCGATCGCACCAGAATTGGGCGTTGTTCTGACAAAGCAGAACGCACGGCTTGAAAGTCCGCAGGCATTTGAGGATCGTTCATCCCGTACATCATCACGGGCAAACGGTTGATTCTTGCCAACTTCTCGATCGTCCGATCGTCTATATAGCGCCCGAAGATCAAAGTTCCTCGGATAGAACCTTTGCCATTTGAAGGCAAAATCGGCTGCGAACTAATCAGCATTGGCCCTTCTGGAAGCAGAATGATTCCTGACAGGATGCGATTAGAATTGGGACGCTCTAAAAGCCGGTCGTTGAGAGCCAGGTGTTGTTTGAGGGCCGGTGGAATCGGTGTTTTTTTCTGATTTTTCAGATCGAACCCAGTCCCAAAGACAATTTCACCGCTGTTATTGATATACAGCACCAAGTTGATCTGCAAGTTGTAGAGCGATTCTGGATTTAGATTCGACTCCCGATAAGCTTGGTTTGGGTTGTTAATAAAGTTGTAGGTGTCATCCCACGCCGACCAATCGAGAAATCCAGAACTAAAGTCATCGCCAGTTTGGGCAAAAACATTCAGAACTGCCTTAACCATCTGACGGGTATTTTGATCCTCAGCGTGCTTGAGGCTCCGCAACAAAACGATGGAAGAGGTAGCATATAGCACCCCTACCAGACCGACGAGTGTCGCGCCAATGACCATTAGTGTCTTCGTTCGCAGTCTCATGCTTTAGTGCTGAGTCCGTCCTGTAAAGGCGGGTTGACCCGTCCGAGCTAAGTGTTGAGAGGGGAAGTCAAATTATCTCCTTTATTGTTCCTCGTAAACTCGGCATTCGATACGATTTCTGCCAAAATCTACCTCCAGACGTTTGACGAAAAGCGGGATCGCTAAATACTGCGTCAACAAGCTGTGTTCGAGAAGCACCCTGGATGGCGAAAACCCCGAAACCCAACAGGAGGAAGGTTAGGGGTGAATGCCAACATCCTAGCTACGTTCAGAACGACAGCTACAGTCTCTAATCAATAACAACGAGAAACTACTTGACGATCCGGACGCGATCGCTCACTCTAAGTTGTTAACTGTAGGACTTCCCCTAGAGTTTTCTCTAGACGGAATCGATGAACGCTAAAGCTAGATATACCAATAGTGTAGTAATGGCTTGAAGGCGTAAGTCCTAAACTAACAGGTGTGAGTGAGTGAGGAGTGAGTCTAATGCTAAGCTGGGAGCCGACTCCTGTCGGGATGCCTTCCTCTGGGTACCCTAATCTTTCCCAAATACAGCGAGAAAATTTTACAGCGCTCAAGGAACGGGCTTGGGTAGAAATTGATTTAGCCGCTTTAGCTCATAATGTGCGGCAGCTGAGGCGTTTTCTCTCCCCAAAAACGGCACTAATGGCGGTGGTGAAGGCGGATGCTTATGGTCATGGTGCGATTACCGTTGCCGAGATTGCTTGCCAATCCGGTGCAAGTTGGCTAGGTGTTGCCACGATTCCAGAGGGAATTCAACTGCGGGAAGCGGGGATTCAGGCACCGATTTTGATTTTAGGTGCCAGTAATACGACCGAGCAAGTGCAAGCGATCGCTCACTGGAATTTGCAGCCGACGCTCTGTACGCCTCAGCAAGCTTTGGTCTTTTCCGAGACGCTGGGCACTTTAAATCGTTCTTTGCCGGTTCATGTAAAATTAGATACCGGGATGTCTCGCCTAGGTACTCCCTGGCAGGAAGCGGCGGAGTTTGTCGCCTTGGTGCAGGGATTGCCCCATCTCAAAATTGCCAGTATCTACTCTCATCTAGCAACGGCTGACAGTCCAGATCCCACGGGAATGAGACAGCAGCGAGACAGATTTGAGGAAGCGATCGCTCTTATCAAAACTACAGGAATGACGCCTCCCCGTCTGCACCTCGCCAACTCAGCTGCCGCTTTAAGCGACCCAAGCCTACACTACGACATGGTGCGAGTGGGTTTAGCAACCTACGGTCTTTACCCCGCGCCCCATCTAAAGTCTGTCATCGACCTCAAACCCGTCATGAAAGTAAAAGCACGGGTAACGCAAGTAAAAAATATTTCACCTGGTACGGGAGTAAGCTACGGACATCAGTTCGTCGCTAGCCGGGATATGCGCCTCGCCGCGATCGCTATTGGCTACGCCGACGGGGTTCCCCGCAATCTCTCCAACAAAATGCAAGTTTTGCTTCGAGGTCAGCCGGTGCCGCAAATCGGCGCGATTACAATGGATCAGCTGATGCTGGATGTCAGCGCAATCCCCGATTTACAAACTGGCGAAGTCGTCACTCTGCTGGGCAAAGAAGGAAACGCCGAAATTTCTGCGGATGACTGGGCGGCGACTTTAGGCACGATTTCCTGGGAAATTCTCTGCGGCTTCAAGCATCGCCTCCCTCGCGTAGCAGTCGGTCAACCCCTGGAATCAGAACAGGCTACATCGTCTTGACGCAAGTTGAAATACTTGCAAGTCTTTGCTTCTAGATGCCGGGGTACGGCAGTGCCGTACCCCTACCGAGAATAAGAATAGCTGAGAATAAGAATAGTGGCAGACAAAAATTCATTTCCTCTGCCAATTTTTATTCGTTAAGCTGGTCAAGATATGGTCTTGCCATTCACCTTGAATAAATAAATATTCTTTAGCATATCCTTCAACAACAAATTCTAATTTCTTCAGTAAATTAGCACTCCGGTGATTGTGGGGTAGATAATTTGCCATCACCCGGTGCATATCTAATTGTGCAAAGACATCATTTATGGCAAAGTGCAATGCTTCCGTCATATACCCTTTACCTTGTTCAAATTCTGCTAAATTATAGCCCAAATAACAAAATTGGGCAGCACCCCGCATAAACCCGTGAAAGCTAACATTGCCAATAATTTCTGAGAAATTCCCATTCTTGAAAATAAATAATTTTAAAGAGCGATCGCATTCAAATTCTTTAATGTTTTTCTCAACTTGCTCTTGCCAAAACTCATGGGTTAAAAAATTATCAGGCCAAAAAGGTTGCCAGGGAGATAGATGCCCTTGATTATTCCGGTAAAATTTGACAATCTCAGGCACATCTTCTTGAGTTCCCATCCGTAATAACAATCTAGGCGTATAAATTAGCTTAAATTCCGAATTCATTCCAGTATTCTTATAAAAAAAGATATATTAATTGGAAGTGAAAAACGATTGAAAATGGATATTATTTCTGTTGAAGCTGCATCGCAGTTATGGAACTACCTGATTGGCCAAGCGTATTTTAAGATTCTACAGAACCTTCTCTGGGCAGCGACAATTCTGCTGCTCACCCGATTAGCTGTAGGTTGGGTAGGAGGTCTTACCCGCAAAGCGCTAAGTCGCACAGAGCCAACCTTACGCAAGTTCTTGATTCAGGTAGCCGAGATTTTCACGCTGGTCGTCGGGATGGTCGCCGTTCTCAACAGGTTGGGAATCGAGACGACCAGCGTTGTCGCGGTAGTGGGGGCGGCTGGTTTAGCAATCGGCTTAGCATTGCAGAATACCTTATCTCACTTTGCCGCTGGTGTGATGCTGATTAGTTTGCGCCCGTTTGAGGTAGGCGATTTTATTGAAGGGGCGGGGGCTGCTGGGGTAGTGGATGCCATCGGCATTTTCTCGACTACGCTAGTAACGCGAGACAACGTAGTAATTACAGTGCCGAACGGGCAATTATTCAGCGGGACGCTGAAAAATACCACCGTACTCGGCAAGCGACGAGTCGATTTAGACATTGATATTGGCGATCGCCCGATCGAACCGACTATCACCCTACTTTTGTCTTTAATTCAACCCCATCCCTTAGTTTTGGAAGAACCAAAAACGACCTGTCACGTTGCTTCCATCTCAGCAACCGGAACAATTTTATATCTCCGTCCTTGGTGTGCATCTGAAGCCTACGATCACGTCCGTTCCGAAGTACAACAGCTGGTGAAAGAAGCTCTGCGAGAGCCAGAATTGTCACTGTAGTCTTCTGCCTACTCCTGAAGGGCGCGGGATCATTCTTGCTCCTTCATCTTCATTATTTTCCCGTGAATCGGCAGTTCAATCCGAAACTCTGTTCCTTGTCCTGGTTCAGACAGACACTTCAGTACCCCGCCATGCTTCTCAACGATAATCTGGTAGCTAATCGACAATCCGATTCCCGTGCCTTTCCCTAAAGGCTTCGTCGTGAAAAATGGATCGAATATCTTTGCCCTAATCTCTTCCGGTATGCCAGGGCCATTATCCGCAATGCGAATTACTACATGAGATCGGTCAGAAGAAAGGCTGGTGCTAATGCGAATCCAAGCACTGCTAGTGGGTAGAGACACGATTAATCGTGTCTCTAGGTCAGTTGTTGTTTCACGAATGATTGACGGCTGACTATTGACCATTGACAACTCTAGAGCATCCACCGCATTACTCAAGATATTCATAAATACCTGGTTCAAGGGACCTGCGTAGCACTCAACGGGTGGAAGGACTCCGTACTCTTTAATCACTTCAATGCCGAGATTTTGGGCTGTGGGTTTAAGCCGATGCTGAAGGATTAAAAGCGTGCTATTAATCCCTTCGTGGATATCAACTCGTCTCATCTCGGCTTCATCCAATCGGGAGAAGTTTCGCAACGAAAAAACAATTTGATGGATACGGTCAGTACCCACTTTCATAGAAGCCAAAGTTTTTGGTAAATCTTCTACTAGAAAGTTCACATCAATTGTTTCTGCTTTTTTTTGAATCTCGCCATCGGGATGGGGATATTGCTTTTTGTAGAGGTTTAGCAAATCGAGGAGATCCCGAACATAGGCACTAACATAGGGCAGGTTGCCGTGAATAAAGTTGACAGGGTTGTTAATTTCATGGGCGACACCAGCAACCAATTGACCCAAACTCGACATTTTTTCGCTCTGAATCAGTTGGGCTTGAGTATTTCGTAATGTCTTGAGGGTTTGCAGCAGTCGTTGATTACTGCGGCGGAGTGCTTGCTCTACTCGCCGACTCTTGCTGACAGTCCGTTCTAATTTATCCAGGTTAATCCGTAACTCCATCTGGCTGACCACTTGACGCCCCAACGCCCGCAGTGCCTCCATCTGTTCGGGGGTGAGATGACGTGGAATCCGGTCAATCGCGCAGAGGGTGCCGACAGCATAGCCATCAGATGTTACCAAAGGGGTACCCGCATAAAACCGGATATTGATGTCTGAGGTCACGAGCGGGTTGTTGGAAAACCGCCGATCTTCTAAGGCATTGGGCACAATCAACAACTCATCTGGTTGCACCAAGGCATGGGCGCAAAATGCCACGTCTCTTGGCGTTTCCGTTGCTTCTAGACCGATTTTTGATTTGAACCACTGCCGATTAGAATCGACGAGGCTGACTAAAGCAATGGGAGTGCCACAAATATAGGCTGCCAGAGCCGTCAAATCGTCAAATGCTTCTTCAGGAGCAGTATCAAGAATCTTGTAGCGATTCAGCGCTTTGAGCCTATCTGCCTCATTGATGGGGATGGGTGGGCTGCTGCTGATTTCCTCTGTCGGTTTCGATGGGGTGAGGTTGATTTGATTCAATTCAGAATCGATTGAGGCGTCTTGTCGGAGGGGCTGACGACGTAACTGGCGACGTTTTTTTCTAAAAAGACGACTGTAAATGGCTTGAATAGCGTTCAAAAGAAGGTTCCATGCTGTTGTAAATAGCCGTTTCACGCTGGTATTCTGCACGCTTAATTAGAGATTATCATAGGTCATTCATACCCTTTCTTTAATTGATTGTAAGTATATGAACGTAAGCACACGACTATGCGCTCTTACTAAAGTCACAAGTACAAAGTGAATTGGTATCAACGTGAATTACTATCAACGCCACGAGTGGTACTGTGTTACTTGAGGTTAACACCATTTTAGGTTGAGGATTTTGGATGGGAAAAGGGAACTTAGAATCGGATTGTAAAATTTAAATAAAGTATATATATAACAACATCATCCAATTCCAACCCATTATTTTATTTATTCCATCACTAATAAATTGCAGCCAATCTCCTGAAAATCCGGATAATTTGAGAGCGAGCAACACTCAAATGGTTGCTTTAAAAAGGGAATTTTTCTAAATAATCATTCTGTAGATGTAGAATAATTTTTATTTGGAAAAAAGTATACAGTAAAACAAAGACTTCTAGTTGTACTAATCTTACTGGTACAACTAGAAGTCTTTGTAGGGTATTTCCAGGACAAGCTGCTGCGTAATTAGGCGCTGACTTGAGTGACCAATTCTAATTCTGGTGCAGGTTGTTCTTTCAATAACTGGGTGTAAAGGTCGCTCAGTTGAGTCGCTACGCCATCCCAACTAAACATCTTCTCTACCCGAACTCTTGCCTTCTCACCTAGCTGCTTGCGCCATTCTGGATTGGCGAGAATGCGGTCAATCGCGGCTGCAAACGCTACGGCATCTTTCGGGGGTGCCAGTAAACCCGTTTCTTCGGGGACGACGGTGAACTGGAGTCCGCCGACATCACTAGCAACGACGGGCGTTCCAGAAGCCATTGCTTCAATTGCCACTAAACCGAAGGGTTCGTAATGACTGGGTACGACACAAACATCAGCGGCGGCGTAGTAAGCGGGCAGGGTGTCGTCACCCAACCGTCCGGGGAAGGAGGTGATGTCTTGCAGCCCCAGTTCGCCGACAATTTTTTCAATGCGATCGCGTTCGATACCGTCACTTTGACCGGGACGAGAACCTCCGCCGATAAATAGTTTTAGGTTGCCCTGCTGGCGCATCTGGGACTTGCCAACGGCGCGAACGAGTGTTTCAATTCCCTTGCGTCGATCAAATCGACCCACATAGAAGACTACGTTGGTGTCGGCGTCGATTCCCAGTTTCTCTCGTGCTGCTTCGCGGGTGACGGAACCAAACTTGCGAATATCGGTGCCGCAGGGGATGATATCGATGTTGCCTTTTGTGGAAACGAGCGATCGCATATGTTCTTTCTCTTGCGGACTGGTGGCAACAATCCGTTCCGCTGTCTCTAAAACCTTTCTTTCTACCTCTAGCCGCGTGGTAGCAATCAAGGGAATCGTCGAAACTGACTTATATTTGACGGCTCCCAAAGAGTGGTAAGTATGAATTTGTTTGATGGGTTGAACTTTCTTCAGCTCCATTCCCACCCAAGATGAGAGCCAGTAATTTGTGTGTACTATAGAATATTCAATGCCTTCTTGCTGCTGAAACTTGAGCATCTGTTCGACAAACACTGGCAGATACTCAAACAAATTGTCTCTTGGGACAAACTCTTCAGGACCAGCTGTCAAGCGAATTGTTCGACAATTAGCACTATGTTGAACAATCGTGGGTTGATCGCCACTAACTTTGCGGGTAAACATATCTACTTGCCACCCCTGTTGAGCAAGTGCCTCACCCACCTGACGTACATAAACGTTTTGACCGCCAGCCTCTTCTTTACCGATTTCAATTGCTGGATCTCCGTGGACGGAAATTAGAGCAATGTGCTGGTTGTTTGTGGAAAGCATATATTTATATCGATTTTTTCACTCAACGACGTTCAGGGCGAAGCAGGGGTTGACTATTCTACTTAGTTGCCTGTTTAGCCCACCGGAACTTAAGGAATCTTTACTTGTGCTAATAGGATAAGCTTCGCCGTTGATGATGAACATCAACTACGGGAGAGAATCTACTACCTGACTATATTCAACCTTCCGGGGGACGGGTGGGTATCATTGGGTATCATGACCTCCCCCCAAAGAAATAAAATTTTAAGCCAAAGGGCATATAAATCGCCAGAGTAGCGAATGGATTCCCATTTTTCCGTCCTCCAACGGTCAGGGAAGTGAAGATTTATAGATTTAATTGTGAAACGCGAGAATATTTAAATCGCCCAAGCCTTAAAGAAAGCGGGTTGTAAGCATTTATTAGATTTCTTTGCCAGCCATAAGAAATTTAACAATAGGTAATTATACTAAGGGATTGGGAAAGAAGCAAACAGCCACAACGACGAGGATGAATCATGGCTTTCCCTGCAACTGCGAAGACTCACTCGGAACGATCGGGCATCAAAAAAAGAAAATTTTTTTGACAGCAGCACCAATTGATTAATATCTGCTATTATCTATATTTGTCACCTAGGAGAGGTGGCTGAGTGGTCGAAAGCGACAGATTGCTAATCTGTTGTACGGTTGGTAACTCCGTACCGAGGGTTCGAATCCCTCCCTCTCCGTTTTAAAAGCGAAAACAGACAAGTAGCGAAGCCCAATCGGGAAAAGCAAACGCCTCACTCTTGACGTCTCACAGCGATCGCTTCTGCTAGCTAAAATGTTGGCAGAAGTTATGGCTGTATTCTTAAACAACTGAGATCAATTAAAATATTTGATTTCAATCGTGGACTGTTGAAGAGTTAAACACCCAAATGAGCAGACCCGCTTCAGCCAAAAATATCAAACCGAGTTGGGCGATCGCCCTAGCAATTACCACTATTACGACAAGTTTTCTAACCGCTGCTTGCGAAAACCCCTCTCAAACAACGCCAGGTAATAACACGCCAACCAGTACAACCAGTAGCCCCGCCCAGACTACAGGTTCTACCCCAGCCACCAGCGGTTCCGGACTCAAGATTGGCTCACTGCTGCCGACCACTGGCGACCTATCTTCCGTAGGGCAACCCCTGCCAGATGCTATCCGCCTGTTAATAGACACCGTCAACAAGTGTGGCGGCGTCAATAGTCAGCCAGTCACATTTATTCCTGAGGATGACCAAACCGATCCCAACGCTGGCACCGCAGGAATGACCAAATTAACGGAAGTAGATAGAGTTGCTGGCGTCGTCGGTTCCTTTGCCAGCAGCGTTTCTAGTGCCGCCGTGCCTGTCGCTGTCCGCAACAAGGTGATGTTTATCTCACCAGGTAGCACCAGCCCCGTCTTTACAGAACGAGCCAAAAAAGGAGAATTTCAAGGTTATTGGGCGCGGACGGCTCCCCCCGATACCTATCAAGCTCAGGCTTTAGCAAAACTAGCTAGTGACAGAGGATTTAAGCGCGTTTCCACCATCGTCATCAACAACGACTATGGAGTTGGTTTTGAACAAGAATTTGTACAAGCCTTCAAAAAATTAGGAGGGACTGTCGTCAACGAAGGAAAGCCAACTCGTTATGACCCTAAAGCTGCCACTTTTGAAAGCGAGGCAGCAGCTGCATTTAATGGCAAACCGGATGCGGTAGCAGCGGTTGTCTACGCCGAAACCGGCAGCTTGTTCTTAAAATCTGCCTACGAGCAAGGTCTCAGTAAAGGCGTCCAGGTGATGCTAACCGATGGTGCTTATTCGGAAGACTTTCCCGAACAGGTCGGCAAAACCAGCGATGATAAATTTATATTAGCTGGGGCAATCGGTACGGTTCCCGGTGCTAATGGCCCAGCACTGGCTGAGTTCACCAAGATTTGGAAAGAGAAAACCGGAAGGGGATTGAGCGCCTATGTCCCTCATGCCTGGGATGCTGCCGCTTTGATGGTACTAGCAGCCGAAGACGCTAAATCAAATACCGGCGAAGGCATTAAAAGTAAGATTCGCGATGTCGCCAATGCCCCTGGCACAGAAGTAAGCGATGTTTGTCAAGCGCTAGAACTGGTACGGAAGGGTGAGGAGATTAACTACCAGGGAGCTAGCGGTAACGTAGATATTGATGCTAATGGCGATGTGGTGGGTAGCTACGATGTCTGGGCAGTGGAACCTACGGGTAGTCTAGCTGTGACCGGCAAAGTCAGCCCCCAAGTAGAAGTAACCAGCAAAAAGTAAAAAAGTACAAAGGCAAAAGAAACAGGAGAAACCAAATTTTTCTGCTGTCTTTTGCCTTTGATTTTTACCTTCTCTAGAAACCAGGGAAGGTGTAACCCACGCCCAGAATTAGTCCCACTGGCACTTCATCGCTTTGAAATCCGATATTTAGAGCTGCATTTGCTGTAAATTGCCGTGTCAAAGGTACATCGACGCCACCCGTAACCAGGAAACCAATGTCGCTGTCATCACCCGTGGAAATCGTGACACCGCCACCTACGTAAGGGGCGAATCTGACGGGTTCAAACGGATCTGACTGTCGGATGTTAAAGTCGTAAGTCACTGGAAGCAGAAAGGTCGTATCGTCACCGAGTAGCACGGAAGGGCGTACAGACAACGTATTGGTTAGACCAATTTTGCTGATCACGGCGAAACTACCATCGCCCAAAGCACTATCACCCCCGAAACCAATATTGAAGCCAACCCCGACGTAGCTTCGACCGGCACGGGTGGTTCGACCGAGTTCGATGTCGGTTTGAGCAATCTCAGAGTCATTGGGTAAGTTTGGAGTTTCAGCAGTTGGTTGCTGTGGTGCGGCGAGAGCGGCAGCAGAAGTGGTTACGCCGGGAAATGGTTGCGTAGTAGCAGTATCATCAGCCGCTGCCAAGGAGGAAGGCTCTGAAGCCACGGGCTTTGCGCTTTCTTCAACCAGCGTTGCATCTTGGTACTCAGAGAGAATGACCGGCTGTTGGCTCAGATTATATTGTGTTGAGACCGGGGCTTGCGGTGCAGCCGGGACTTGTGGTGCAGCCGGAACAGTTGATTGGGTAATCGGTGTGACATCTGCCGACTTGACAACTGGCTTGACAACTGGCATACCCATTACTGTTGGCTCAGCGATCGCTTCAGATGCGGCAGGTTCTGAAGTCTCAACGACCGCAGGAGTCTTTTGGTCAATGACTGTGGCAGTGGACTGGGCTGTAGCTGACAAGCCACCGCTGAAAACTGTCAGTGCCGTCAGACCTAGTAAGAAAGAAACACGCTTAGAAAAGATTGTATTCACGGTCACTCCTCAAAAACTTCCTCAAAAATCTACGAAAGCCAACCTTAATTGCCTATTCTCTCGGAAATTATATTTCCCTGTCGTCAATTTAGGAAATTTTAAAAGAATTTGCTACCCACCAAGGAAGGATTATGCGCTGAAAGTGGCTAGTATTCGACGAAATTGATGTTGACAGGTGAAATGGAATAAAGAGGGTCAGAGGGTGATAAGAGAGATTTTTATTCCCGATTCCTAGGCTTTATCTCCAAAGCAGCGATCGCAATTTCTCTGATAAAGGCTTGGGATACGACCAATCGCTTATTTTGATTTTGATGACGAAGAAACCCTTTTTTACAATAAAAAGGGTTTCTTCGTGATTGATGAAGCTCGCCTCTGTAACCGCAGATTGTACTAGGTAAGGCTGTCCATTGCCGCGACAACTTGCTGGGAAACAAAGGGGAGAATCGCTTTGTTTTTACTATTTGCTTTGCCTTCAGTGAACACAATCAACAAATAAGGGTGCCGTGATGGTAGCTCGATATAAGCGGCGTCGTGGCGAACTTGGCTTGTCCAACCGGCTTTAGACCACAATTGGGCATTTGGAGGCAGTCCGCCACCTAAGAAACCCCGCACCTGATTTTCCTCATCGGGGGCTTCATCGTCTTCTGCATGGAGGCTGCGTTTCATCAGTCCCATCATTGCTTGCGATCGCCCGGAGGAAACTGCAACGCCTCCGACAATGCTATGTATGAGCCTCGCCGTGGCATTGGTCGTCACCATATTGCGGTTTTCCCGCATCTCCCCTAAAAATGCCCGCTCTCGCCCATAGGGACCGTCACCCCAAGGTTTTTGATTGACATTGATGGTTTCCATCTCTGTCCAACCGAGGGATTGAAAGTAGCGATTCACGATATTGCGCTGCAACTGCCAGGTTTCAAACGGCCCTGGCGGCAACTCTGGACCGCTAGTAGTGCCAGTCAATACATCCAGCACTAAGCTGGTGGCGTCGTTGCTGGAATCAATAATCATGTCGCGGATGGCTCGCTCTAACTCCGAGGAAGTTTGGATCATTCCTTGTTCCAACCACTCCTGTACAGCAACCAGATAAAACAGTTTAACGATGCTGGCAGGAAAGATTCTCTCGACGCCGCGATAGCTAAAGCCCCGGACTGGATATTTCCAGAATTCCTGTGAGCTAAGGGCACCGCCGGTATTGACAGGTACTGGGGGATCGTAGACTACCCAGGTTAAGGCAATTTGGTTGCGGGCTAATCCCGGAAATTCTGCCCAAGTTGCTTCTAAAATGCGATCGCCTAATTTTTCTAGTTGTTCGTCTTTGTGAAAAAATGTCATTTTTATCAGTTGTTATCAGTTGTCAGTTATCAGTTGTCAATTGTTCAATAGTTTGTACCACTGACCAACAACCACTGACCCATGACCCATGACTCATTCCGCGAGTACCAATGTCGAGTCAATCTAAACCTCTATGATTCCCCCAGTTGTACTCGTTTGGCAACTCAGGCAGCAACCGGGCGTCACTTGCGGATTTTGTCGCCAAAGACAGATTTAGATTCATCTATCCAGGTTTGTCTGTGTGAAGATGACTATTCCGGCTGGGTGGAAATTCAAGACCTCAAGGAGATTGAAGAGGCACAAACGCCCTTGCGAGCTTACACTATCTCCCCAACAGAAATTCAAAATCGCTTACCCCAAGTTATTGCCTTTATGCAAGCGGCGATGCAACAGCCGAATTATTATCTCTGGGGCGGAACAGTTGGGCCAAATTATGACTGTTCCGGGCTGATGCAAGCCGCCTTTTCTGCCTCTGGGATTTGGTTGCCGAGAGATTCCTATCAGCAGGAAGCTTTTACAGAATCGATTGCGATTCAAGAGCTACAATCAGGTGATTTAATCTTTTTTGGCATCGGCGATAGAACAACCCATGTTGCTTTATACCTGGGAGAAGGACGTTATATCCATAGTTCCGGTCAAGAACAGGGTCGCAACGGAATTGGAATTGATGTCCTTTCGGAACAGGGAGATTCGATTAGTCAGTCGTATTTTCGGCAACTGCGCTCTTGCGGGCGAGTGGTTGCCAGTTATCAACCACAACGACAATAAGACACCAAAAGGTGGGAGGCAATCGTGTTAATTCCTGAAAGACTGGTAACGCAAAGCGAAATGTCTGCTGACGAGATCCCCGATATTTCTGTAGTAGTGCCGGTTTATAACGAGGTGGAAAGTTTACCCCACCTAATTGAAGCGATCGCAACCTCTTTAATTGAGACGAATCTGAACTACGAAATTATTTGCGTGGATGATGGTTCCAAGGATGGCTCCGCGGAACTGCTGAAATCTCTAGTGCAAACCCACAAAAACTTAAAAGCAGTGCTTCTGCGTCGAAACTACGGTCAAACTCCAGCGATGTCTGCGGGGTTTAACTATGCGCGAGGCAAGGTGATTATCACAATGGATGGCGATTTGCAGAATGACCCAGCGGATATTCCCCGGCTCCTGGCAAAGTTAGAAGAAGGCTATGACTTGGTAAGTGGCTGGCGTGAGAAACGACAGGACGCCGCCCTGACTCGTCTGCTTCCGTCTAAAATCGCTAACTGGTTAATTGGGCGAGTCACGGGTGTAGAGTTGCATGATTACGGTTGTTCCCTAAAAGCCTACCGCTCAGAATTGGTGGCGGATATGAATCTTTATGGGGAATTGCACCGATTTTTACCAGCTTTGGCGTTCATTGAGGGGGCAAGAATTACTGAGCTGCCAGTGGGGCACCATGCCCGCCGCTATGGAAGCAGTAAGTATGGGTTGGGGCGGACATTCCGAGTCGTGATGGACTTGTTAACCGTCTACTTTATGAAAAAGTTCCTCACCCGCCCCATGCACGTCTTTGGGCTGTTTGGCATTATTGCAATGGCATTAGGGACGCTGCTTGGTCTGTATTTAACGATTTTAAAAGTGGGTTTCGGTCAGAGCATTGGCGATCGCCCGTTATTGATTTTGGCGGTCGTACTGCTAGTGACGGGTGTGCAATTGTTTTCTTTTGGACTGCTCGCAGAATTGTTAATGAGAACTTATCACGAGTCTCAGGGCAGACCAATCTATCGGGTGAGGGAAGTTGTTGGGGGGAATGTTAACAATAGTAAACAAAGGGAAGGCTAAAAGTGTAAGAAGGAATTAAGCTTTGAAAGTTTTTTGGACGCTAGAGCCGCCCAGTCGCCGCAATCTGTTGGTTTTATTTACGGCTGGGCTATTATTTTGGTCTAGTATGGCTTCTTTGCTCCCGACGCTGCCGCTCTATATCGAGGATGTGGGTGGCACGACGCAGCAGATTGGGATTGTCATGGGGTCATTTGCCCTCGGATTGGTTCTGTGTCGTTCGTGGCTGGGGCGTTTGGCAGATCGACGCGGTCGCAAGGTGGTCTTGCTGATTGGCATGACCGTGGCAGCGATCGCGCCTTTGGGCTATCTAGTTGTTAAATCAATTCCCCTATTAATGCTACTGCGAGCGTTCCACGGGATTAGCATTGCGGCTTTTACGACGGGTTACAGCGCCTTGGTGGTTGATTTGTCCCCAGTGTCCAAGCGGGGTGAGTTAATTGGCTACATGAGCTTGGTAACGCCAGTTGGGATGGCGATAGGGCCAGCAGTTGGGGGTTATATCCAAGCTGGGATTGGTTACACGCCGTTGTTTCTGCTCTCTTGCGGGCTAGGAACGGTCGGTTTAGTTTGTGCCAATCAAGTCAAAGAACCCCGAATCGTCCACGAGACAGCCGATTCCTCTGCCGATTCATCCGAAACTCAACAATTTTGGCGACTTCTGGCAAGTCCTCGTCTAAGGATTCCAGCTTTAGTGTTGTTGCTGGTTGGTGTAGCGTTTGGAGCGTTAAGTACCTTCGTCCCTTTATTTATTAAAGATGCCGAAGTTGACTTAAATCCGGGGTTATTTTACACAGCAGCCGCGATCGCGTCTTTTATTTCCCGCATCATCATTGGTCGCGCTTCTGACCGTTACGGACGCGGAATTTTTATCACTGGCAGTATATTCAGCTATGCATTGGCAATGCTGATGCTGTCTCATGCTTACACTGCCCGTAGCTTTTTAGTAGGCGGTTTTTTGGAGGGCGCAGGAGCGGGAACGTTACTGCCGATGATGATTGCCTTGATTTCCGACCGTTCCTCTCCCCAAGAACGAGGCAGAGTTTTTGCTTTGTGCATCACGGGGTTTGATGTCGGGATAGCGATCGCGGGTCCTGTTTTGGGTTCCATTGCCGAACCCATTGGCTACCGAGCAATGTTTACTATTACAACAGTTATTTCATTCCTGGCGCTGATTATCTTCGCTACCCTATCGAGCAAAAATTTATCCCATTCCCTCCGCTTCGCCTTTGGCAGAGAAAAGGATGTTTATGCCTTGAATAAGGTTGGGCTACAAAGTGAGGCATAATTCAAAGAAAAAAGGCAAAAGAAAGAATCTTTTGCCTTTTTCTTTTTTACTTAGTAACGGGCTAGGAGGGATTCGAACCCCCGACACCGTGGTCCGTAGCCACGTGCTCTAGTCCACTGAGCTACAAGCCCTTGCCAGAAATTTATAATAGCATAGCCTAACCGTATGATGCAAAATTTTTCTCAAAATCAACCGCTCACTCATTTGGATGCCCACGGTGAGGCTCAGATGGTGGATGTTTCCGGCAAAGAACAAACTCGACGCCATGCTGTTGCTGCGGCACAAGTGCGGATGTTGCTAGAGACATTTGAGGCGATTCAGGCGGGGAACGCGCCGAAAGGAGATGTATTGGGAACTGCGAGATTGGCTGGGATTATGGCAGCAAAGCAGACTTCTCAGCTAATTCCCCTGTGTCATCCCTTGCCAATTCATAAAGTAGAAGTTCAGATCGTGCCTGACGCCCAGTTGCCGGGATATCAGATTCAAGCGGAAGTCGTCACCAAGGCGGAAACTGGCGTGGAAATGGAAGCGCTAACAGCCGTTTCTGTCGCTGCACTTACCCTCTACGACATGGCGAAAGCGTTGGAAAAAGGGATGGTGATTGAATCGATTCGCTTGGTGAGTAAGACGGGTGGCAAGTCGGGAGATTACCTTCGCCAAGGACAGGGTATTTAGAGGCTTAGAATGAATGAAGTTGTGAACTCTAACAACTCAAAACTTAAAACTCAAAACTCAAAACTCCCATGCCTCCTCGTTGGCCTCGCAAACCAGACCGCAATGACCCCGCCTATCGTCGCCTCGACGATAGAATGAATTTTGCCATCCATGTGGCGATTTTTGGTGCCTGTAATTCTGGCTTGTGGTTTTTCCACAACTTGCAGAATGCTACATGGCCTTGGGCAACTTGGGTAACAGGCGGATGGGCGTTAGTCTTAGCGACCCACGCTCTGTATATCTTTGCACTCGCAGATTATTCCGACCCAGTAACAGAATCTGCAAATACCAGTGCTGGTTTAGGATTCCAGCCCAAAACCAAAGAAAAATCCAAAAAAACTACCTAAAGATAGATCCCTGTTTCTTGCTTTTCGTGGATTCAAACTCGGACGGGGATCAATTGCAATGAAAGCATTAGATTCCCTATCCGCATAACCAAAGTAAATCCTATGGCTAGAACCAACACTTCCGAGGCAATTGAATCTCTCGCCGCTGAAATTGGCGAAAACGTTTACATCGATGTGGCTAAATGGCACCTTTATTTGCGAGATGCCAAGCTGCATACGGTTGTAGCAGAAAAGTTGTACCCCCTACTGGCTGATAATTCTGTAGATGAAAATCAGGTGTCGAAAGTCCTGCAAGGGATTCCTGTCAAGTTAGGCGGCGGGAAGCGGGAAGTTCCCTTAGTAGATTTGTTGCCTACGCAGTGTCAGGTAAACCTGATGGAGCTTCTGGAAGAATTCCAGCGCAATCTATAAACAAGCTGTCGCTTTTCCCTTCCCCTTCTCTTCCAGAGAGGGGGTTTGGGGTTTGACATGCTCGCTCATAAAAGGATTAGCAAAAGCGAGTTTCATGACTAAAAATGTTTAGTTTGATACGCAGAAGTTTTGATTAACTTGCGACGATAAGCGTATTGACCGTAAACACTAACTAGATAAGGCATTAGGTAGGTCAGCAATCCAGAAATCCAGCGATCGCGCGTCATTTCGCCTCGGAAAAAGGCAACCCCGTGATTGATCAAAAACAAAAGAGTCCCGACAAATAGAGCCGTTTTTAATCCGGTCGGGATAAACTCTTTGTCAAATAAGCTGACAAGATATGCTTTAAGTGTCTTCATTAGTTGCGATCGCTAAGCTAGATGAGCCAAGCTTCAATACTCATCTCGGCTTACTGTTAGATATCACACCTTCCCCTTCAAGTTTGGTATTGTTTCATACACCTAATTGAGCTGGTTCAAGTGCGATCGCTATCTCCCGAAGCGCTGGCGAATCCGCGAGACAAAAATATCGACTTCTGGCAAATTTAGCCGCGTCGCCAACAAAGCATAAACGCCTAAGCCGACTAACCCAGAGACACTAAGTTGCAACAACTGCACCAGCAACCCATTCGCATTCCAAACTTGTTGAAAACCTGTACTAACGCCCCAACTGGCTAAACCCGCTACAAAGCTAGCACCTGTTAAACCCAAAATTGGCAAAGTCCACTCTTGCCAAGGCAAGCCGTTGAGCTTGCGGTTCAGCATCCAAACTAGCGCCACCACTGAAATGGTATTCACCGTCACCGTGGCTAAAATCAAACCCGGTGCGCCGAAACGTTGAACGAGAATATAATCTAGCAGGGCATTAAAAAAGATATTGACAATGCTGATGCGGAAGGGTGTCTCTCCATCCCCCAATGCATAAAATACCCGCACCAGTACATCGCGCCCCAAGTAGACAAACATCCCCAGGCCATAAGCCATCAGTACTGAAGCAACCAACTCGGATGCCCCAGATTTAAAGGCTCCGCGTTGATAAATCACCTGGACAATGGGGGTTGCTAGTGTCATCATCAGGGCACTCAAAGGCAACATAGTAATGGCAGTCAGGAGTAATCCTTGACGAATTCGTTGCTTGAGTTCAGGCCAATTTTCAGGGGCAGCGAGTCGCGAAAAAACCGGCAGCAGGGGGACTAAAATTACATTCGAGATAATTCCTAGGGGCGTTTGAACTAGAAGCCCCGCATAGGTCATGGCAGCCGCTGCTGCGGGGATATACGAGGCGAAAAATAAATCAGTGTAGAGGTTGATTTGCAGCATCCCGGAGGATAGCGTCGCGGGTCCCATCACCTTCAGGACATCCTTGACTCCCGGCTGATGCCAGTCAAACCGCAGGCGTAATGTGCCCAAGCCAGCGCGCCATTGGGCAGCGAGTTGGACTAACCACTGCAACACGGCACCGGCAAGGGTTCCCCCCGCCAAAATCAGTCCTCCTAGTTGGGCGTATTGGGGTAGGTTGATTTGGTTGCCGAGTTGTAGCGCCAAGATTGCCAGCCCACCAATTACGGTAATGCTGGAGAATAAGGGGCTAACCGAGGGTAGCCAGTACATATCCGCCGCGTTCAGCGTTCCAAAGCCAATCCCAATCAGCCCAGCCATCAGCGCCATCGGAGCCATGATCTGTAACTGCTGGATCGCGATCGCTCTCACTTGCAGTCCTTGCGGCGTCTCGCTTAAACCGGGTGCCACCAGGTTAATAAAAACACCCGCAAACACGATTAAGACGATCGTGACGAGTAGGAGTATCCCGCCTACCATCGTTGTAATCGTCTCCACTAAAGGCGCAGCTTCCGATTTGTCGCGCTGCTTGGCTAAAACGCTGACAATCGCACTGTGAAAAGGGCCATTGATGCCGCCCAGTAAGATCAGCAAAAAGCCAGGAATCACATAAGCGTAGTTGTAGGCATCGGCAACGACACCCACGCCAAAAGCGGCGGCGATCGCTTGTTGGCGCACTAACCCAAAAATTTTACTAATCAGCGTAGCAATTGCAACAATTCCGGCAATGCTAGCGAGTGTCCGAGCGGTTTTCTGCTTTTCAGTCACGAACGGTTAACAATCCCTCAATTGGCTCATCTTATTTAAACGCAAAGGTTAACCCCAAGGTACGCCAAGTTAAAATCTCCTGTGCGCTCCTTTACGATTTCCCTGGCTTACCTCTGCGTTAAAAATACTATGGATTGGCTCTACCGCTACCCGACTCTCTCATCCGGAATTTTGCTCAAACGCTACAAGCGTTTCTTTGCCGATATTGAACTAGCGTCCGGGGAGGTTATTACCGCCCATTGTCCAAATACCGGCCCGATGACTGGGGTTTCAACGCCCGGTAGTCCCGTGCAGGTGTCGTATAGCGACAATCCCAAGCGGAAATTGCCGTATACCTGGGAAATGATTCAAGTTTACGATACCGAACCGACTTGGGTGGGAGTGAATACTGCTTTACCTAATCGGGTCGTTAAGTTAGCACTAGAAAAGTTCCTGTTCCCAACATTGGGCAATTACAGCCAAGTTCGCTTTGAAGTGCCCTATGGAGTAGAAAAAAATAGCCGGGTAGATTTTTTACTAACGGGTAATGACTCCGATTTCCCCATTTACTTGGAAGTCAAAAGCACGACTTGGGCGCAAGGGAAACTGGTGCTGTTTCCCGATACAGTCACGACAAGAGGACAAAAGCATCTGCGGGAACTGACTGCGTTAATTCCTCAGATGCGGGCGGTGATGCTTTATTTTGTGAATCGCGGTGACTGTACTCATTTTGCTCCTGGAGACAGTACCGATCCCCTGTATGGTAAGTTGTTGCGCGACGCCGTTGCCCAAGGGGTGGAAGTATTACCTTGCCGCTTTGAAGTTACCCCAGAAGGAATTCGCTACTTGGGTTTAGCCGATTTTCTGCCTTCAATGCCCGCGCAGACATCTTGCTTATCTTTGCCAGAATAGCGATGCCTAAACAGTGGAACCTCACCCCTAACCTCTCTCCGTGAAAGGAGAGGGGAATATGGAACCCATCCCTGCGAACGAGGAAGGGCAGGGACAGGGTTAAAAAAACGGAAAGGTAGCCCAAATGCAGAGTGATAGGTATCTTGAAAAATAGCTAACTTCGATTGAGTAAAGGCAAATTGGAGCTAAAAAACGTCATCATTGCACACAAGGCGGGAGACCCCCTCAGCCGTAGCTGGGCAGAAAAGTGCGCCAAACAACTGGAAAAACGCAATTGCCATGTACTGATGGGGCCAAGTGGGGCAAAGGATAACCCCTACCCAGTGTTTTTGGCTTCTGCAATGCATCCAATCGACCTGGCGATAGTATTGGGCGGCGATGGCACCGCTTTGGCAGCAGTACGGCATCTGGCACCCGAAAAGATTCCGATTTTGGCGGTGAATGTGGGAGGACATTTAGGATTTTTAACCCAGCCGTTTGAGGAATTTGAAGATACTGAGCGGGTTTGGGACAGGTTAAGCGAGGATCGCTATGCCCTTGAACGGCGGATGATGTTGCAGGCGGCGTTATTTGAGGGAAATCGCACGAATTTGGAACCTGTGAGCGATCGCTTCCTCGCACTCAATGAAATGTGCATCAAACCTGCCTCCGCCGACCGCATGATTACCTCGATATTAGAAATGGAAATTGATGGAGAGGTGGTCGATCAATATCAGGGAGATGGACTGATTGTTTCTACTCCCACTGGCTCTACTTGCTACACGATCTCTGCCAATGGCCCGATTGTCCACTCTGGCATGGAAGCGATTACCGTTACGCCCATCTGCCCGCTAAGTCTGGCGAGTCGCCCAATTGTCATCCCTTCTGGTTCTGTCGTCAGCGTTTGGCCTTTGGCTGACTACGAGTTAAACACTAAACTATGGATGGATGGCGTCTTGGCAACTGCCATTTGGCCCGGACAGCGTGTAGACATTCGCATGGCAAATTGTCTCGCTAAGTTCATTATTTTGCGGGAAAACTATTCCTATTACCAGACACTCCGCGAAAAGTTGCAATGGGCAGGAGCCAGAATCCGGTACAGTAACAATCACCGCAATTGAAATTCACTTTAAAACTCAGGCAGTCTAACACTCAATATCTACATGACAAAACAATTAGAGTTGCCATTTTGGGAAGTTGGATCGCCAGTCTCACCACCTTTCAATCCTGAATGCTTTAGCAACTTTTCAACTTTTGCGGACAACATGAAATTGCCAGTTCATCGCTGGTTTAGGTTCAGTGCGGGGTTCTCTGCTCAATGGGTTGAAACTGTCATCACTAAAGCCAAGAAACAGGAAACGGTCACTGTCCTCGATCCATTTGCTGGTGCGGGTACGACTTTGCTAGCTGCTGAGAAAATAGGGGTCGAATGCTACGGGATTGAAGCGCATCCTTTCGTTGCTCGTGTAGCCAAAGCAAAGCTGTTATATCAAACTGACCTAGATGCTTTTATTCAACATACAACGAAGGTCATAAGATGTGCTGAAACTCTGCAAGGCTGTGTAGAAAATTATCCTCCCTTGATTCGTAAATGCTTCACCAACGAATCACTGGAATCTCTAGATTGCTTGCGTCAAGCTTGGGAGAAATTAGCAGATAATTCTCCGCAATCTCAGTTAACCTGGCTAACGCTCATTGTTATTCTCCGTCATGTTTCTCATGTAGGTACTGCACCTTGGCAGTACATTTTACCTCGCAAAACGAAAAGCTCAACTCTAGAACCAAAGTCAGCTTTTCAACTTATGGCAGAAACGATTGCCACAGACATGAGAATAGTAGGAAAAACAGCAGTTTCTCAGGCTAAGCTTATTCAGTCTGATGCTCGGACTTGTATTGGTGTCCCTGATAACTTTGCAAACTTGGTAATCACCTCACCACCCTATGCAAACAATTATGATTATGCAGATGCTACACGACTGGAAATGTGTTTTATGGGAGAAATTGCAGGTTGGGGAGACCTTCAGAAAACTGTGCGGCAATTTCTAATTCGCTCATGTTCACAGCACGTAACAAATAAGAGTGTAAATTTGGATAAAGTTTTAGCATCTCCTGAACTATTGCCAATCCAATCGAGTATTATTCAAATCTGCCACACGCTGGCTAAAGAACGTCATTTGCACGGTGGGAAAAAAAATTATCATCTGATGATTGCGTGCTATTTTTTGGACATTGCTAGAGTTTGGATAGCACTTCGCAGAGTCTGCCAACATCCTTCCACTGTTTGCTTTGTTGTTGGCGATTCTGCCCCTTATGGAATTTATATCCCGGTGATTGAGTGGATGGGTGCGCTAGCACAATCGGCAGGATTTGAATCCTTCACGTTTGAGAAGACTCGTGACCGAAATGTGAAGTGGAAAAATCGAAAGCACAACGTTCCTCTCTGCGAAGGTCGCTTGTGGGTTCGGGGATAAGTGTTACAACAAAAATATTTTTTAACAGCAAGAGTGGCAGAGTCATTTTCACATAAATGGGGTCAGATTCTTGGAAATCTAATCCAAGAATTTATTCGAGAGAGGCTTCAGGAAGTCGCTAATGAACAAGGTCTTTACTTAGACTATCAAAAGAAGCGCAAGGCAAGGTCTATTAAAAAGGTTTCATGGGAAGATCGCTATGGAAATTCTCATGACCTTGACTATGTACTTGAACGGGGAGGCACAGAACATACTCGTGGGCTTCCAGCAGCATTTATTGAGACTGCATGGCGACGCTACACTAAGCATTCTAGGAACAAAGCTCAAGAAATTGAAGGAGCGCTTCTTCCACTTGCAGAAACTTATAGTCACCTGCGCCCCTTTTTAGGTGCTATCCTGGCGGGTGTTTTTACTCAAGGAGCGCTCAATCAATTGCAATCTAAAGGTTTTGAAATTCTTTACCTTCAGTATGGCAGCATCGTTGGAGCATTTGCATCTGTTCAAATTGATGCATCTTTTGACGAAAACACACCAGAAGCTGAGTTTAAAAAGAAAATTTCTCAGTGGAATACGTTATCAACACAGGATATTGCAGAGATTAAAAATCTATTGCTCAGGCTAGAAAAATTCAGGATAGATAACTTTATTAATACCTTAAATCAGTCATTTTCACGACGGGTTCAGGGGGTAAGCGTGACGGTTCTACACGGATTAGTGAAGCAAATTACGACTATTGAGCAAGCTATTGAATACATCCAGAATTATGCAGATACCCAACCTACACCCGCGCCTGTATCGAAGTACGAGATTGACATTCGATATAACAATAGTGATGCAATTCATGCTATCTTCCAGGAGAAAGCTGAAGCAATGAGATTTCTAGGAACATTCACTTGAACGTTACTAGATAGCGATCGCGCCTGTAATTAAATCAAGAGTGCGATCGCTATCTATTTTAAACGCACAGAAGCTTATTTCTTCTTCTCACGCTTCGGCTTTTCTGGTTTCACTGACTCTGCACCTAATTTTTGAGTCAGCTTTTCTTTTTCCTGCTTCAATTGATCCTGCGATCGCTGTTTGGCTTCTATAGCTTGCTGGTAATCTGACTTGTATCGGATCGCTTTGTCATAAGAGGCGATCGCTTCTTCATACCGCTTTACGTTAAACAACGCATTCCCTCGACTGAACCAGCTTTCGTAGTGATCAGGCTTAATGGCAACGGCGCGATTATAAGACGCGATCGCGTCTTGATATTGTTTCAAGTTATAAAGTAAATTGCCTCGATTGTACCAAATGAGGTAATCGCCTCGATTAAATTTTAACGCTTGGTTATAGGAAGCGATCGCTTCTTCGTATCGTTGTAATTGATGCAGCGACCAACCAAGCCCATACCAGCCTTTAGAGTAATTTGGCTGAATTTTAGTAACTTGGGTATACGAGTCAATTGCATCTTTATATTGCTGCAAATTCACTAACGCATTCCCTCGGCTATACCAAGCTTTGTAGTGATTTGGTTGAAATCTTACCGCCTTATCATAAGATTCAATCGCGTCTTGATAACGTTGTAAGCTCATTAGCGAGTTACCTCGATTGTACCAAGCTTGGGAGTAGTCGGATTTAGATTCTACAGCTTTGTCGTAAGACGCGATCGCTTCCTCATATTTTTGCAAATTATGCAACGTCCAGCCCCTACTGTACCAAGCTTGATAGTAGTCCGGCTTAAATTGCACCGCCTTATCAAAAGATTCAATTGCTTCTTGATATTGCTGTAAATTCGTCATTGCTTCGCCGCGACCATTCCAAACTTCTGGCGAATTGGGATTAATAGTTAAAGCTTTCTCGAAAGAATCAATTGCCTCTTTGTATTGCTCCAATTTATCCAGCACATAGCCGCGACCCGCCCAAGCTTCAAAGGATTCTGGGCTAATCTGAATGGCTTTGTCGTAAGCTTCAATCGCCTCTTTATATTTATTCAGATTGAATAGAATTTGACCGCGACCATTCCACGCTTCTAGGTATTCCGGTCTAATTTTAAGAGCTTTGTCATAAGCATTCAGCGCTTCCTCATTGCGATTTAATTCTGAAAAGGTTTTGCCTCGGTTATACAAGTCAGTTGCATTAGAAGAGTTAATAATATTAACCGTAAAAATAGTTGCGCCCGTTCCCAATCCTAGGACAATCGTTGAGATTAAAATTTTCCAAGGAAGGGAACGCGATTTTTTGCTTTTTTTCTGACTTGTCGGGCGAACGGGTGATTTTACAGAGGGTGCAACCATCATTGTGACACCTGTCGGTATCTTCAAAGCTTTGAGAGCTTGCAACGCTTCAGCAGCAGATTGGTAACGCTGCCGAAAATCATAACGCACCATTTTATCTAAAACATTTGCCAGAGTGGTGCTGACTGATGAATGGTTACGCCAAAGGATTTCACCCGTATTGGAATCTTCTGGTAATTCGTTAGGAAATAAGCCGGTGAGAGCTTGAATTCCTATCATGCCTACCGCATAGATATCACTGCTTAACTTGGGGTTTCCGTTTGCTTGTTCGCTCGGTAAGTAGCCTGGAGTACCAATGGCAACCGTAAAGCTAGTTTTCGCTCCCTTAATTATTTGAGTGCTAATTCGTTTAACTGCACCAAAATCAATTAAAACTAACTTGTTATCTTCCTTACGTCTGATTAAATTTCGAGGGTTGATATCGCGGTGGATAACATTTTGTTGATGGACAAATTCTAATATTTCCAGAATCTCTTGTAACAGAGAAATTACTTCATCTTCAGATAGCGGCGGGGTGGCTCCACTGCCACCGCCTGTGGGGAGTTCCTGGCTAAGATCGCTACCTTCAATGAATTCCTGAACCAGATAAAACTCTTGATTTTCCTCGAAATAGGCGAAAAGTCGAGGAATCCGATCGTGATTCCCTAACTGGTGCAGAACTTTTGCTTCCGTCTCGAAGAGGCGTCTTGCGGTTTGCAAAGTCTGGGGATCGGTTGCTTGAGGCTTGAGTAGCTTAACAACGCATCGAGGGGTGCCAGGAAGATACATATCTTGGGCAAGATAAGTTTGACCAAACCCTCCTCCTCCCAAGGAGTTAATGATTTGGTAATGTCCTCCCAGTGTTTGTCCGATAACTAAGTTCATGGAGTTTCGTGGCAGATAGCGTTAGGAAAGCGTCTTTGCAGAAAAATCGCGCAATCGTTGAAATCGATTTTGGCACAGAAGAACTTGTCTAACTCCACCTACATAGGTGAAAACAATCCATCAGGTGATTTGATGCGATCGCTTCGCTGGAAACACCGCAGCTTCCAGTCAACCCCCCCAAAGTGCGATCGCTCTCAGCTCAAACGTCTTTCTTAGGGTAGGCGATTGACTCTACCCATAGCAAGGGGATTGCTGGTGAGCTGAAACATACTTTTGTCAATATGCAACCAGGCTCTTTTGATAAAACTTAACCATAGGCATCTACCCAAATGATAAGAAAGTTTGTCTTTGCTACTCTTCTAGCCTTTTCAGCGCCCGTCGCTATCTCCACCTCAGGTCTTGCCCAATCTAACGCCCCAGGCACACCGACCACACCAGGCGTCACCACACCGACCACACCAGGCGTCACCACACCGACCACACCAGGCGTCACCACACCGACCACACCAGGCGTCACCACACCGACCACACCAGGCGTCACCACACCGACCACACCAGGCGTCACCACACCGACCACACCAGGCGTCACCACACCGACCACACCAGGCGTCACCACACCGACCACACCAGGCGTCACCACACCGACACCGCCGACCGCACCAGGCGTAACCACGCCGACTATACCAGGTGTAGCCACACCAACCACACCAGGCGTAGCAACACCAACCACACCAGGCATAACACCGCCTGCTCTACCAGGGGTTCCGCCCGTGATACCCGTAATACCGCCGGTCACACCAGGCGTAACACCGGCAATCCCGTCGATTACACCAGTCACACCACCCACGCCACCATTACAGTGAGCGAACGGTAAATCGGTGTCTGGAGATTAGTCTGTCAATGCTTATCTGAAAAGTAGGGGCTTTCCGACCCGAAAGCCTCTACAGACTGTCAAAACATTTTTGACACAGCAATAGACTTGATTTTTTTGACCCACAACAGGGGCGCAAGTTGAGAAATGCGCTCCTTTACTGTAGGCTTCTAAACGGTGTAGCGACGCTCAGCATGAGCGTATAGGCACAACAAAACTGTAAATAGCTCTGTGGTCGAGAAACTGAGTTTCTGGTATCCGGGCGCGATCTTACATTGATTTGCGCCTAGCTGTACAGCACGTGTCACTGGCTTCCGGAAATAGATGTGAGTTGCTGAAAAAATTATCTAGATGTGTTTTTAAAATTCACTAGATAAAGAGCTGGCAATTTACTCCATGATCGGGAAATTACTAAAAGGGCGTTACCAAATTGTCCAACTCCTGGTATCTGGAGTTTTTGGACAGACCTATATTGCCGAAGACATTCACCAAGTAGGCAACCCAAAATACGTTGTCAAGCACTTTAGTCTTGCAAGTTCAGACCCCAACAGTTTGGAAATTGCAAGGCGTCGGTTCCTCAACGAAACAGAAATCTTGACAAAACTTGGCAACCATAGCCAAATTCCTCAGTTATTAGACTCCTTTGAAGAAAAGCAGGAATTCTATTTAGTACAAGAATTTATTCAGGGACATCAGCTGAGTGCGGAACTGCCCATAAGCCAAGGCTGCGTCAAACGCTGGACGGAAACCCAAGTCATTGAAATGCTGGAAGAAGTCCTGCGTATTCTGGCATTTGTTCACAGTCACGGCATCATTCATGGCGACTTGAAACCGAACAATTTAGTCAGACGCGGCGAGGATGGCAAGTTATTTCTAGTAGATTTTTGTGTAGCGCAGCCGCAGCATTCAGCTCCCGATCTAGCACAGAGTAATACGACTTTGGCTGTTGGTAGCTTAGGTTACATTCCCTCAGAGCAACTCATCGGACATCCCCGCCGTAATAGCGATATCTATGCTTTGGGAGTAATTGCCATCCAAGCCTTAACTGGTGTGGAACCTGCACAATTAAAAGAAGATCCTGAGACGGGTGAGCTGATCTGGCAGCACCTTTTTATCAGCAGTCGGTCAATGAGTGTCTTGAGCGATCGCTTAGTTTCTGTCCTGAACAAGATGGTACGCTACCACTTCAAAAGCCGCTACCAGTCAGCTTCGGAGGTACTGCAAGCTCTCCAGTCGTTAGACGGAAGCCAGAAGCCAGCAGTAGAGACAACCAACCAGCCACCCGTACAGAAGGCAGTTTTTAATCGTCAAAAAAAAGAAACTCACAAAGCCACAATTAAAGAATTTCCAACTCAAAAATCAAGGAAAGGCGAGAGAAATACTCGCTCTTACAAACCTCAACATTCTCCAATACTGACTGGGCTTGGAATCGGGATTGCAGCGAATAGTTTAGTAATAACAGGCGGACTTTATTCTCTGCTGAATGCTTTTCCGTCAGAGTCTTCATCAAACATTTTAGTTACCGCGAAGGACAAATATCAGACAGGAGATGTTCAAGGCGCGATCGCGCTAGCACAATCTATTCCCTCAGAAAGTTCTATCTATCCAGAAGCTCAAGCCACCGCACGCGAGTGGAGCCAAGAGTGGCATACCGCTGCTGCTCAATTTCAATCCGCCGAACAAGCATTTAAAGAAAGCCGGTGGTTAGATGTGCTAGAAGCAGCTCGTAAGATTCCTAAAATTTCCTACTGGCAAGAAAAAATAGCGCCACTTGTTCAGAAAACTCAACCCAAAATTGAAGCAGAATCTCAACAATTATTAAAAAAAGCCTACGAGCGAGCGGCAGAAAAAGATTTTACCAGCGCCCTAAACTATCTCAAACTCATTCCCCAACAAACGCCTGCTGGGGCAAAAGTTCAGACAAAGATTGCCGAATATACCCAAAAGCAACATATCAAAGCTGATTATCTGTTACAACAAGCCTACGAACGAGCATTTAGAACAGACTTTGCGGGTGCGTTAAATTATCTGCAACAGATTCCCCAAGACACTCCTACCTACGCCAGAGCTTTAGCCAAGAGTGCAGAGTATACCGAAAAGCAGCACCTCCAAGCTGAAGCTGAAAAAAAGGCGGAAGCTCAAAAAGCAGCAGCTCAATCTGCTTCCCAGATTTCAGCAGAACGCCAAGATGCTAGAAGTCGGAAAGTCGGTGCAACGTATCGAGATATGAACCCTGGTAGCCGCCTCCAAGAAGTTACGCTAAGACTCATTCCCTAGCTCCCTCCAGAGTCTATTGCAACAGGTTCTGTTTTAAGGCTACGTTAAGGGAAGGTTTTCCACTGATGGGCTGCAATGAGTCAAAAGAACGAAGGTATAAAAATTCTTAGCGATAACCGGCAAGCCCGTTTCCTCTATGAAATTTTGGAAACCTATGAGGCGGGAATAGAGTTAACTGGCACCGAGGTTAAATCGATTCGTCTGGGTCAGGCCAATCTACGAGATGGCTATGCCCTGATTCGCAATGGTGAGATATGGCTGCTGAACGTCCACATTTCGCCCTACAAGGGCATCGGCGCATTTTTCAACCACGACCCTCGTCGCACTCGCAAATTGCTGCTGCACCGCCAGGAAATCCGCAAGCTGATTGGCAAGGTGGAACAGCAAGGTTTAACGTTAATCCCTCTGAAAATGTATTTGAAGGGGGGTTGGATTAAAATTAGTTTGGGTCTTGGCAAAGGTAAAAAGCTGCACGACAAGCGCGAAGACGTCAAGCGGCGCGATGATAAGCGCGATATGGAACGGGCGATGAAAAATTACTAATGAAATCGGGAAATTGGGAATTGACGTGAGTTTGGAATTAGAAACAGACAAAGACAGCTAGGTTGAAAGTGCTGGATTCGCATCTGCTTATCTGATACTCAGGAAAGATACTCAGGCAAGAAAAGTTCTGCGGCGTCGATAGCCCCCCGCCCAATTGGGTGACAAAAGACAAATTGAAAGTGAAGCGTCAACAAGCCGGAATTGGGATGAAGTTCTACTTTGATCGCCAGAAGCGTCGCTCAAAGTTAATTTTGGCTGTGTGTCTCATCTCGTCGATAACGAATTCCGTTCACTTCTAAAGTTGGATTAGCGGAACTGTAGTTTTCCAGCTCTTGAACATCGTCATCAATATAGAAAATGGCTTGAATGGGACCATAGCGCTCTCGAATCGCCAACTCAATGCGCTCGGCAATCAGAGAAGCAATTCCCATAAATTCTGGATGCAGAATTAGATGCATCTGCACCAACACCAAACGCCCGACAATTCCTCGCGACTCAATCTGGTAACAGTGGGTGACGCCCCCAACCTGACGGGCAATTTGCGCCAAAACTTCGGGAGCGATCGCAGTCTGCTGCACCATTAGCGGTAACTGCCAATTCACCACGTACCAACAACTTCTCACGGCTAGAAGAACCAAAAAAACTGCCAGCATTACGTCGAGCCAGAAAATTCCCCACATCACGCCTACCAAGCCTGCTACTACCAAGAGGGTTAGCCCCACATCCTTAAACAACTGAATGGAATTAAACCGCACAGCAGGGCTATTTAAAACTCTGGCTTGGTACACGCCGATGAGGGCGAGGACTAGGGTTGTGGAGACAACCACTCCCAGCAATTGAATTAGGGGTAGACTCACTGAGGTGGGATACGGGAGATCGACAACCCTGGTCGCAGCGACTAGCTGCTGGGCGGACATTCCCAGTAAATTTAAGCAAGCAAAGCCCAAAAAAGCCACGAGCAGAAGCGTTGCCACGCTTTCCAGTTTGCTATGACCATGCACTTCGCGCCCTGCTAGACGGTCGGGTGCGGCAGTGACGAGCAAACTCAACAGGATACTGAAGCTGGTAATCAGGGTGTGCAGCGACTCCGCTAGCAGGCTGAGCGATCGCGTTGTCCAACCTGCTGAAACTTTAACGGATAAAACGAACAAGGTGAGCCAAAGCGTCGCAAATAAAACCCGACGACTGGCGCGATAGCGATTCTTTGCCTCGGTCATAGCCTTTTAAGGAGTTATTAGTTTTTGGTTGTTAGTGTTTAGAAGTTTGGTTACTCTAGCAACGAACAACGAACAACGAACAACTCATGTCAAACCCTTCTTTTTCTAACCAGGTAGTTGAGGTCAACTCTCCCGGTTTAGATGCCAAGGCGATTCGATTATTAGTTTTAGACATTGATGGCACGATTGCCGGTGTATCCAACACTATCAGAGAACCTGTACTTCGGGCAATTCGTGCCGTTCAAGCAAAGGGTATTCACGTTGCGATCGCGACAGGTCGGATGTATCGTTCTGCTTTGCGCTTCCATCAACATGTTGGCTCCACATTGCCTGTGATGGCTTATCAAGGTGCTTGGATTCAAGACCCCATCAGCCAGAAAGTTCTGCGTCACTCGCCTGTTTCTGAGCCAATGGTATTGCAACTGTTGGAACACTTTGAGGAACCGGAATTGCGATCGCTACTTTCCGTCCACTTCTACATCAACGACCAGTTGTATGTCAGAGAACTGACATCGGCAACCAAAGCTTACTCAGAACGCTCCGGCATCCAGCCTATCGTTGTTGGCGACCTGCGGAATACCCTCTCGATTGCTGAACCGACGAAAGTTTTGGCGCTCTGTGACGATGCAACCGTGATTGAAAATTTGCTCGGAACGTTACGAAAACGTTACACCCCAGCTGAACTTTACTTGACCACCTCTGTTGCGACTTTCTTTGAAGCGACTCACCCTAGTGTGAATAAAGGAACAGCAGTGCGTTACTTAGCCGAAGAGATATTAGGGCTAGACGCCGCTAATGTCATGGCGATTGGCGATAACTTTAATGATTTGGAGATGCTTGAATACGCTGGGATTGGTGTTGCGATGGGGGATGCACCCGCAGAGGTTCAAGCGATCGCGCAGTGGGTGGCTCCTAGTGTAGAGAAAGATGGTGCCGCCGCTGCCATTGAAATGTTTCTACTTTAAAACCCTTTAGATCAGAAAGAGGACCGACGACTGGCCGTGTTTCGTCTCGGTCCCCTCACTGGTTCGCTCCTCACACAAGAGCAATACTATTGCATATCATTCCATTTGTCTAGTGCTTTTTCCAAAATTTTCTAACTAGGGGTAGGCGGTGGTACGACTAAAGTTCGATGGGTGCCAAGATGCCCAGCCTGTCTTGCAACAGGAATTTCAAAATTGCGCGAGTTACTCCCACTAACCCCAATCTTGCCTGCGCCAGATGAGGCATCTGAGTCTTGACTTCGCCAAAAATGCGACATTCACGCTCAAAGGTTTCAAAAGCCTGAGTCGCATCAAACGCCCGTTTTCCCCACTTCAGTTGATTCATGCCCCCCAGTTCATCTAGCAACCCGAACAACTGGGCGATCAAGTGGCGTTCTGCTGGATGAACCAACTGGAGTTGCCCGTCCGCAGTCAGCCAAGGAATTGGCTCTGGGTAGACTAGCATCAGCGCAGGCGAGTCATTGAGCTGGATTATCTTCTCCCGATGCCCTAAGCGCAGCAAAGAGCAGCAACGGGCATGGATGTACTGTACTTTTGAAAGACTTGATAGGGGTTGGGGGTAAGTCATCGGTACCCGGTAATCGGGAATTGGTAATAGGTAATTGGGAACTCCCTGGCTTTGACTCACCCCTACTACCAAAAGCTGCAACCAACGGGCTATTTCCGTATCGGTGAGTTGGAAATCAATGAAACCGGGAGGAATCACTTGAATTGTCAAATTTTGTAAACCCACCTTTCCCTGAGCGTCATCGACGCTAGTACAGAGATAGGCAGCTAGCTCAGTTGCAATTTCCAATGCTGGCACGTGCCAGAGAGCTGCAAATTTGAGGGCGACACTCGACCTGTATCGGATGCCTTTACCCTCCTGAAATCGCTGGAGAGGGATTTCGGCACCGCTGAGCAGCTCAGCCAACGGCGTATTTTCCTCTGGCGGATGTGAAGCGATCGCGTCCTTGTTAAGAAGGTATCTTTCTCTGTAGAAACCGATAGCTGCTTGTAGCTGAATAAGCATCTGTTGCTTCAGCGATGGGCAATGAACAGCCGGTAAATTCACCTTCACACTCACTCCCTTTGAAAGGCGTATTTCGCTTATCTAGTCTAGTTTTATGACCTCTACCTAAGGTTAGAACTTTCCCAAAATAATATCTAACTCAAGCAGGCGCGTGAGGAAGTATTTTTTGCTACCTTGTAAGCTTGGTAAAATTTATAAAAGATCATCGCTTGCCACTTATGCAATCACCATCCTCCACATCAGAGGTATCACGACCGTTTTTAACCTGGCAACGGATTCTAGACTGGGCGCAGGAACACTACCGTTATCGGACTTTCAGTAAAGATGAGCGAATTCCAGCTAGACCAGGACTTTTGTATCTAGTCCAACGGGGTGCCGTCCGCTTAGTCGGTACGGCTCAAGTTAGCGCTAACACCAGTTCTTCCGCTGCTAAAGTTCTGCGTTTGAGTCCAGAAGAAGCTTTTTTAGGCTTTGTGGGTGCAGGACAACCGTTTGAAATTGTTGCCCAGTCACCGTTTACCCTTCAGGCTTATGCCCACGTCGATCAAACTTCTGTAGTTTGGATGTACTGGCATGACCTGGACAACTGGCCTCACTTCCGTCGCGAAGTATTTGATGCGTTCCGGTATCAGCACCAGCGCAAGCTACTGTGGCTGAGTACCCTAGGACAGCGACGGACAATCGATCGGCTGTTGGGATTTCTGACACTGTTAATCGAAGAATTTGGCGAACCCCAAGATAGCGGTTACTGTCTGCCATTTCCCCTGACTCATGCCCAAATTGGCAGTGCCATCGGTTCTACCCGTGTCACTGTGACTCGCTTAATGGGTAAGTTACGTCAAAAAGGATTAATCAGAACTCAAGGGGATAATTTGCTCTGTTTACCTGCGTCTGCTTTGAGTGTTAACAATAATTAGCTTTTTGAGCCGATTGCCATCAGTTTGTTGTCCTGACGATTGCCCTTTCATGGCTACCAACCTATTAAGGACGAAGGGGTACAAAATCGTAGCCGGTACCGGAGGTGGTACCCGGTTGAATGCGGACGAGAATGACGGCAGCATTGCGATCGCCTGACGGTAAAAACCGGATGATGCCCGATGCCCCAGTAGACGAAAAATCCGATGCAATTAGGGATTTTTGGACTCCGGTTCGGGTGGGATTGCGCTGCAAGGCTGCAATCAAAGCCTGGGTAGCGTCATAAGACAAAGCGGTACGCCAACTGACATCGCCACCCCATAGTTGTCGGGATTGGCGGGGAAAGTTAGAAGTCGGATCGCCATTGATATGCCAAGGCACTGCCAGCACCATCTCAACTGCTGCCTCACCGCCCACTTCCAAAGTCTTGGGTGTGTAAACATCATCTCCCCCCAAGAGCTTTAATCGTTTGCGATTTAGCTGCACGACTTGCAGGGCTTTGTCTAAAGTGTCGGTATTCGCTGCTAACATTAGCACCTCGGCACCTTGAGCGATCGCTAGATCGATACTTCTAGCAGCACTAAAACCCGGTTCGGATAAGTCAAACTCATTCGATACTTGCCCGCCTCCTAAAGATACGGCAGCGACAAATTCCGATTTCAGCGATTGGCTATAGGCACTCCGGGAATTAAAGAAAACGGCTGCATTTTTCCGTTGCAATTTGTTGAGCATATAGTCAGATAATGCCCTGGCTGCTACGTAGTCACTGGGAACCGTCCGAAAAACGTAGCGGCTAAAACCGGAAAGTTTAATTGAGGTGCTGGTCGGGGAAATGACGACTAATTTGCCATCGTTATAAGTAGTTCCTGCCGCCAAAGTGACATCGCTCGAATAAGGGCCGATAACACCCAACACTTCTGGATTATTGACCAAGGCGCTAGCAATTTGTTTGGCAATTTCTGGATTATTATCGTCATTCGCGATCGCTACTTTTACCGGAATTCCTTTAATTCCCCCGGCTTGATTAATTTCAGTTTGAGCTTGAGCGACGCCCCGCAACATTTCTAAAGCTCCATTTACATCCGTGCCAATTGGCACGGAGACGGCAATGGTGTAGCTGATTTGCTTGCCGATCCGGGCATTATTGAGATAAATTAAAGTTTCTGGATCGTTGCGATTTCCTTGGAGGGATGATTGGAAGTTAGCGATCGCGCTAGCAAAATCCCCGCTTGCAAATGCTTGCACTCCTGCTTGTTTCTCGGAGTTAGCATTCGCCGTTGCTAAAGATTTTTCCCCTATACTAATTCGAGTGCTGATAGAACCTGGTGCGATAGGAACTGGACTTGATTGCACCGAATCAGGCTTTCCCGGAGCAATTGGGGGGCTGGAATTGCTCTTAAACCACCAATAACCAGCCCCCAAAACACCTGCCGTAATCAATAGGGACAGAACAAGAACCGTTGTTTCATTTTTATGGGACATGGATGGTTAATCAGGAAGAAATAGGGCTTATTGATAAGTCTATTTAAATTATTTTCTGCGTTGAAATATTTAGTTGAAATCACGTTTTAAATGAGAGTAATTAGCGGAGCCTAACAAATCCAGCCTCAGAAATTAGTTGCTGTCCTTGTTCTATCTGCAACAAATTCGCATAAGCTTCACCCGCTTGCTGTTCTCTCTGACCATTCTGTTTAACAATCACAAATAGCTTCCGAGTCAGGGGATATTGACCCGTTTGAAAAGCCTGAATATTCAGCTGATTGCGTTGACTAGGGCACGTTTGCAGCGGCACAAAAGGCTCTTGGTAAGGCGTTACAAATTCACCCGCTCTCCGCCCAACTGGCAAAGGCTTGATACTACATTGTGGAACCACTTCAGGCGCAGAAGCAAAGTAAATTCCTCCAGGGCTACCACCAAGTTTTTGCAGTGCTTGAGTCGTGGTAGAGACAAATTCAACATTGGCACTAAAAGGTTGACCGTTCAAAACTTCTTCCACAAATAGTTCCACCGTTCCTCCAGCATTTGGGGAACGAGAATAGGGTTTAATTGGGATATCCGGGCCGCCTAATTCTTGCCAATTAGTAATCTTGCCCGTGTAGATAGATTTCAACTGATCTAAGGTCAAACCTGGGATATTCAGGTTTGGGTTAACCGCGACTGCCAATCCATCAATTGCGATCGCAATCTCTTTAAGCCCGAACCCTCGCTGCTGTGCCTGGTTATACTCGCTCGTCAGAATCGGTCGGGAGGATTGGGCGAAGTCTATTTTCCCGTCTAGTAACATTCTGATGCCAGCGCCAGAGCTAGCAGGGCCGGTATTTGGCTCAACATAGCGCAGCCGAAACTCAGGTCGCGCCGCTTGCATCCGCGAGTCTACTGCGAGTCGAATCGGTGCCCAAGAGGTGCTGCCACCGTAGCTAAACAGCCCAGTAGGAACGTTCTGCACTTGGGGAAAGCCTTCGCCGGTGGAGGGTGTTGAGCGATTGGGCTGATTTTCCCGATCGTTGGCAGCATCACTGGGGTTGGTGGTTTGGTTTAAACGACCGAGGTCAACACCAGAGCGCTTGGTAAACCACCAAAAGCCAGCGCCTAATAAAGCAGCAGTGAGCAGGAGGGCTAAGACGAGAACCGTGGTTTCGTTTTTTTGGGACATGATGGTTACTCAGGAAGCTCACGATTAGCTTAGAGAAAATTAGCAAGTAATTTATAAATTAGGCGAAATAGAGCAGTCACTGCGATCGCGCCTGCTCCAGCCAACATAGCCACAAAGACGACTATCTCAAGGGGAAACCCGTCTCGCAAAACGGGAAAAAACAGCATAATCGCCAGGGTTATTCCTGCAATAATGAATAAATCCAATTTTTCAATGAAGCGGCGGTATTGAGCAAACAATAGACCCCCAATCATCATCCCCAACAATCCAACGCTCAACTGTGGGGATGGCAGCAAACTACCCAAAGCAATAAATAACAATCCGCCTTCAAACCCCGTAAAAGCTGCTCCTCCTAAAACCTCCAGTAGAGAAAATCTCGGTCGAGAGGCGGGTTGAGAAATGGGGGCGGGTGGCTGAGGGGTCGGGGCTGGAGTTGGAGGCGCGGCAGCGGCGGCTGGAGCGGCGACGCGGGTAGGCATCTGAGTCGGTGGTGCCAGAGGAGGAGGGGACGGTAATAAAGAAGTCAGGGCGTGCAGCACTTCATCAGCAGACTGAAACCGTTGATTCGGCGCACTCAAGAGCATCTGGTCTAAAATATCGGCGAAGCGATTCCACTCACTGGCTACCGCTGCGGTAGCGATCGCACCCGCATGAGGTCTCCAATTCCACTGGTTTGTATAGACATCAAATAACTCGGTTGGCTGCTTGCCCGTGAGTAGGATAATGCAAGTCACCGCCAAGGCATACAAATCGGTTGAAGGATACACTTGACCCCCAGCCATTTGCTCTGGCGGTGCAAATCCCATTGAATAAATTCCGGTTGACGATCCACCAGGCGTTGCCTTCGTCACCTGCTTAACAGCACCAAAATCTAAGAGATAAAGCCGACCGTTGCGATGGCGCATAATGTTGGAAAGCTTGATATCTCGGTGGATGGAGCCGCTATCGTGAACAAACTTTAGCACCGGCAGGATTTCTCGCAGCAGTAATAACACCTCGTCTGGGGAGAACTTCCCCTTCTGCGCCAGTTCCTCTTCCAAATTATGCCCATCGATGAATTCCTGCACCAGATAGAAAAACTTGTCCTGTTTTCCCGGTTGAATGCTGGGAACTGTGATATCAAAGAAAGCAAACAAGTCGGGAATTTGAGGATGGCTGCCGAGTTCTTCTAAAACTTCTCCTTCCCGTGCAAATAGATTTTGGGCAATTTGTAGCTGATCCGGCGTTAAATCTCCCACTGGCTGAAACTGTTTGACGACGCATCGGCGCATTCCAGGCGTGCGGCGATCGCGTGCCAAAAACGCTGCACCAAATCCCCCTCGTCCTAACAGCTTTGCCGATAGATACCGACCATCTAAAATCAGCTGCATTCCACAGGCGGTGCAATACTTCTGCTGCACCGTTTTGACAAGGTTGTTGTCATCAAGATCGGCAAAAAAATTCAGGGGACGAGGGCAGCCGGGACGGGTACAGTAAATTTCCATGAGGAGTTACTGGTCAAATCCTAATCGATTGTTGCTAATTGCTAATTGTTTAAGAGCTAGTAGCCATACTTCCATTCGCGATTAGCAACTAACAGATGGCTAATACTGGAATTAACTGCCTGCGGAGTTAGGAGCAGCTGCCTTGAACCCATCGGCTTCGATTGGAGTGGATGCTTCCATTTCTCTTCCCCATCCGGGGGAGGCAAAGGCAGGTAAAATTTCTTGGCTAAACGCTTCTGCTGCTTTGGAGCGGTAGCGATTTGGGTTCACAATCACCCATAGCATCCGCTTGACCACTACCTCTTCAATTTTTGCGTAGTGGAGGATGCCCATTTGCAACTCTTTTTCGATCGCCGATAGGGAGACAAACGACGCCCCAAGTCCTGCCTGCACGGCATTTTTAATTGCCTCAATCGAGTTAAGTTCCATCTCTATTTTGAGGCGTCGGGTATCGATACCACAGCGAGTTAGCACTTGGTCAATCACCTTGCGGATGGTGGATTGGGAGTCTAAGGCAATGAACTGCAATTTGTAAAGATCGTCTTTTTGGATAGTCCCAATTTTGGCGAGGGGATGTAAGGCTGGCAAGATCAGCGCTAGTTCATCTTCAGCATAAGGAATAATTTTTAGTGCTTCTTGTAGTTCGGAAGGAACCTCTCCCCCAATGATTGCCAGGTCAACTTGCCCGTTGGCGACACTCCACGCCGTGCGGCGCGTCGAGTGAACGTGTAATTGTACTGCTACATCTGGATACTGCTGGCGGAACATCCCAATCATTCGGGGCAGTAAGTAGGTTCCTGTCGTCTGCGAAGCTCCTATAATCAGGGTGCCACCCTGGAGATTTTGCAAGTCTTCAATGGCGCGGCAGGTTTCTTGACAAAGCGTCAAGATTTTTTCGCCGTAGCTGAGAAGTAGGTGCCCTGCTTCCGTCAGTTGTGCCCTGCGTCCTCCCCGGTCAAACAACGGCACATCCAACTGCCGCTCTAAGTTTTGGACTTGGAGGCTGACAGCGGGTTGCGAGACGTACAGGCTATCGGCGGCACGCTTGAAGCTTCCCTCGGCGGCGATCGCTTTAAGAATGCGGAGTTGGTCTAAAGTGAAAGGAAGGTCAGACATACAGGCTTTACCTGAAAAGGGAAAGGAGCGACTGAGGCATAAAGCTCGGCGATCTGTTAGCTTTTTGTCGGTTGTCAGTTGTCAGTTGTTGGTTACTGCTGACATTTGACCGATGACCCATCACCAATGACCGAAGGATCGCTAAGCGCTCTCTTGCGAGAGATGGGGCTGGACTCAAGCGATTGATAGCCCACTTCGTTGTAAAGCCTCTCAGTCATCGACAGTAACACAACACGAGATCAAGTCTCTCAGGGAATACTTGGGGGGTCTATTTTCTACTGGAAATTACGTAAAAGTTTATGAATTTCTTTCGCGTTCTGACTCCTAGCCACTACATAATGCTGGGACTGCTTTTTGGGTTTGCGATCGCTCACAGTGGTCTGGCTGCACTGCGTCCTTGGGGCGAAAAAAAAATCGGCCCCCGCCTCTACCGCATCTTATTTGCCCTCGTCAGTCTTCCTCTAGCAGTGGTGTTGATCGTTTACTTCATTAATCATCGTTATGATGGGCTGCAACTGTGGCAAGTTCAGGGCGTCCCCGGCGTTCAGTCGGTGGTGTGGGTGCTTTCGGCTATCTCATTTCTGTTTCTTTATCCAGCAACTTTCAACTTGCTAGAAATTGCCGCCATCGAAAAGCCTCAAGTGCATCTTTACGAAACCGGCATTATCCGCATCACTAGGCATCCCCAAATGGTCGGACAGGTGATTTGGTGTATTGCCCATACGCTTTGGGTTGGCACGACGTTTACCCTCTTAACTTCAGTAGGGCTAGTGCTGCATCATTTATTCGCAGTTTGGCATGGCGATCGCCGTCTCTTGGCTCGCTATGGGGAAGCTTTCGAGGCTGTGAAAGCTCGCACCTCTGTTGTCCCCTTCCAGGCGCTCCTGGAAGGGCATCAAACCCTGAAATGGCAAGAGTTTCTCCGCCCTGCGTATCTAGGGGTCGCTGCTTTCATTCTGCTGTTGTGGTGGGCGCACCCCTGGTTGATCCAGGCGACAGGTGTTGTCAGATGGTAGTGTGAGTTCCGCAATTATGCTGAGCCACGCGATCCCAAATGGATGTAGCATGATTCCAAATAACTTTCAGCTTAATTACGCTCTGGTTCTACCGCCTTAGCTTCCCCATAGATGCCTAGACGTAGTAGATACGCACTGGCATACCAGTTGCGCTAGAGTAAGCTGAAGGATTTTACTTCATTGTTTATTGTTCCACTTCCTCCTTTTGGCTGACTTTCAATAGTAAAAGCGAATAAAACTAGAGGGATCATGGTGCTTTCTGTTAACGAACGGACGTTTACACAAGAAGTTTTAGAATCTTCCACCCCAGTCCTAGTTCATTTTTGGGCACCCTGGTGTGGATTATGTCGGCTAATTAACCCCCTCCTGACTAGAGTTCAATCTGAATGGGGCGAACAAGTCAAATTAGTTGGAATTAATGCCGATCAAAATTTAAAACTGGCGAATACTTATCGCCTCCAGACTCTACCCACGATCGTTCTGATTGAAAACGGCAAGGTAGTTCACCGCATTGATAGCTTTCAAGGGCGGGATGATTTACGCATGGCATTAGAAAAAATTATGGTAAGTTATTTGCCAAATTCTGCCTGAAGTTGGAGATAGCTGCTCCTATCCAAGATAAATAGGACTGACGCAGAGATCCCCTTTACATCCGCCGATAAAGCAGGGAATTGTCCGGTTCCCTGTTTTCAAGGGGGGTTCGGGGGATCTCGGTTTCAAGCTTTCAGTGCGTAAATCCCGATCAATTTTTTCGCTGCTTGTAACTGTTCAACCTGAATGCAACGTTTTACCCGTTCTTAAACTCACCGATTCTCTCTATCGGTGGGTTTAATTTTTGGCTGACAAGTTTCTGGCTGTCTAAACTGTTAGTTATAAATACTTTAGAGACCGTCTGTGTCACAATGTAAACGGTCTTACCAAGTTAGTTAAGAAATATAAAGTAGGCGTCAGTGATGGAACTGCTCTATCAGTATGCCTGGATCATCCCAGTCCTGCCGCTAGCTGGGGCGATGCTGGTCGGTCTGGGACTAATCTCGATTAATCGATTTACCAACAGTCTGCGGCAGTTAAATGCCGTGGTTATAGTCTCCCTGCTAGGGATGGCGATGGGTTTCTCCTTGGCGCTGCTCTGGAGTCAAATTCAAGGTCATGCTACCTACACCCGTACCCTGGAGTGGGCAGCCGCGGGGAATTTTCACCTGAATATGGGCTACACGATTGACCACTTGACGGCCCTGATGCTGGTCATCGTGACGACAGTTGCCTTCCTGGTGATGATTTACACCGATGGCTACATGGCTCACGATCCGGGGTATGTGCGCTTCTATGCCTATCTGAGCCTGTTTAGTTCCTCCATGTTGGGTTTGGTGGTCAGCCCCAACTTGGTACAGGTTTATATTTTCTGGGAACTGGTCGGTATGTGTTCTTACCTACTGATCGGATTCTGGTATGACCGGAAGGCAGCAGCCGATGCTTGCCAAAAGGCTTTTGTCGTCAACCGCGTCGGCGACTTCGGGCTGTTGTTAGGGATGCTGGGGCTGTACTGGGCGACGGGCAGCTTTGAATTTGACGTAATCGGCGATCGCCTGCAAGCATTTGTCGCATCAGGCTACCTAAGTACCGGCCTTGCGGCTCTGTTCGCAATCTTAGTGTTTATGGGACCAGTGGCGAAATCTGCTCAGTTCCCGTTGCACGTCTGGCTACCAGACGCGATGGAAGGCCCTACCCCCATCAGCGCCCTGATTCACGCGGCAACGATGGTGGCTGCGGGCGTCTTCCTAATTGCGCGGATGTATCCCGTGTTTGAAGGCATCCCAGTGGCAATGAACGTGATTGCCTGGACGGGTGCCTTTACTGCATTTTTGGGGGCAACCATTGCCATTACCCAAAACGACATCAAGAAAGGTCTCGCTTATTCCACCATGTCCCAGCTGGGCTACATGGTAATGGCAATGGGCGTCGGTGCCTATACTGCCGGTCTATTTCACCTAATGACACACGCCTACTTCAAGGCGATGCTATTTTTGGGTTCTGGTTCTGTGATTCACGGCATGGAATCAGTCGTAGGTCACGATCCCGCCTTGGCTCAGGATATGCGGATGATGGGCGGACTGCGGAAGTATATGCCGATTACCTCCCTCACCTTTTTGGTTGGAACGCTCGCGATCAGCGGGATTCCACCTTTCGCTGGGTTCTGGTCGAAAGACGAAATTCTAGGCAGCGCTTTTGGGGCAAATCCGGCGCTGTGGTTCGTCGGCTGGCTGACGGCTGGAATGACTGCTTTCTATATGTTCCGGATGTATTTCCGGACGTTTGAGGGCAAATTCCGAGGGCATGAATCAGGCATCAAGCAGGAACTACTAGGGGCGACGAAATCTCCCCAAGTTGAATTTGCTTTTGGCCCTGGGGCGATGGATACCAGAGAGTTATCCTCCAAAGCCCATGACAGCCACGATGACCACGGTCATAGCGAGTATCCGCACGAGTCGCCGCTGACAATGACGCTGCCCCTGATTGTTCTGGCGGTGCCGTCGATGCTGATTGGTTTGCTTGGGACGCCTTTCCACAATTATTTTGAGGAATTCATTCACGCCCCCGGCGAACCGCTGACTGAGGTGCTGGAAAAAGCCACTGAGTTTGATTTGACAGAATTTCTGATCATGGGGGGTAATTCGGTCGGAATTGCCTTGATTGGAATTACGCTGGCTTCTCTGATGTACTTGAGAGGCAAGATCGATCCCGCTGCGATCGCTGCTAAAATCCCCTTCTTTTACAAGCTGTCGCTCAACAAGTGGTATTTCGACGAAATCTATGACACCCTCTTCGTTCAAGGGTGCCGTCGCTTAGCGCGACAAGTCATGGAAGTGGATTTCCGCGTGGTTGATGGCGCAGTCAACTTCACCGGCTTAGCGACGCTGTTGAGTGGTGAAAGTCTGAAATACTTTGAAACTGGTCGCGTCCAATTCTATGCCCTGATTGTGTTTGGGGCGGTGCTAGTGGGCGTGATTGTCTTTGGTGTGACTTAAATTTAGAAACCGCTCGCTGTGTGTTTCTATCCGCTGTCAACAAAAGATAAAAGGAAAAAGCTGAAAACTTTTTCCTTTTTCCTTTTTAAGTACACTTACTCATAGCTGACAGCTAAACCTTGTTGCTCACGATTTGATATCTCATGAATACAGCTAATTTTCCTTGGCTGACTTTTATCATCCTGTTCCCCATCGCGGCATCCCTGTTGCTTCCGTTGATACCAGATAAAGATGGTAAGACGGTACGCTGGTACGCCCTCATTATTGGGCTGATTGATTTCGTGGTGATGGTTTATGCCTTCTATACTCAGTACGACTTTTCTAATCCCGGTCTGCAACTGGTGGAAAGTTACTCCTGGGTACCCCAAATCGACTTAAGGTGGTCGGTGGGCGTAGATGGCTTATCAATGCCGCTAGTCTTGCTCACCGGCTTTATCACCACCCTGGCGACTTTGGCAGCGTGGCCCGTGACGTTTAAGCCGAAGCTGTTTTACTTTTTGCTCCTGGCGATGTACGGCGGTCAGATTGCAGTGTTTGCGGTCCAGGATATGCTGTTGTTTTTCCTGGTGTGGGAACTGGAACTGATTCCGGTGTACCTGCTGCTGGCAATTTGGGGCGGTAAGAAGCGTTTGTACGCGGCTACCAAGTTCATTCTTTATACGGCTGGCGGGTCGCTGTTCATTTTAGTAGCCGCCTTGGCGATGGCGTTCTACGGCGATACCGTGACGTTTGATATGAGGGCGATCGCTGCCAAGGATTACCCCCTAACTTTCCAACTCTGGATCTATGCAGGGTTTCTGATTGCCTACGGCGTCAAGTTGCCGATTATTCCCCTGCATACTTGGCTACCAGATGCTCACGGCGAAGCAACTGCACCAGTGCATATGTTGCTAGCAGGAATTCTTCTGAAGATGGGCGGTTATGCTCTGATTCGGATGAATGCCCAGATGCTACCCGATGCTCATGCCGTGTTCGCGCCCGTTTTGGTGATTTTGGGCGTTACCAACATCATCTACGCAGCCCTCACCTCTTTTGCTCAACGGAACCTGAAACGGAAAATCGCTTATTCCTCGATTTCCCACATGGGATTTGTGCTGATTGGAATTGCCACGTTTACTGACTTGGGTTTGAGCGGTGCAGTGCTGCAAATGGTTTCCCACGGTTTGATTGGGGCAAGCTTGTTCTTCCTTGTGGGAGCCACTTATGACCGCACCCACACCCTTATGCTGGATGAAATGGGCGGCGTCGGGCTGAGGATGAAAAAGATGTTTGCCATGTGGACGACTTGTGCCCTCGCGTCATTAGCATTGCCAGGGATGAGCGGATTTGTGGCAGAGATAATGGTGTTTGTCGGCTTTGCGACCAGCGATGCTTATAACCCCACTTTCAAGGTCGTGGTGGTCTTTCTAGCCGCCGTTGGCGTGATTCTGACCCCCATCTACCTACTCTCAATGCTGCGGGAAATTTGCTACGGGCCGGAGAATAAGGAATTAGTGGAACACGAAGCCTTGATCGATGCGGAACCACGAGAGGTATTCATCATCGCCTGTCTGTTGGTGCCGATTATTGGCATTGGCTTGTACCCCAAAATCCTGACTCAAATTTACGACGCAACCACTTTGCAGCTGACGGAGCGACTGCGAGGTTCAGTTCCGACGCTGGCGAGTGGGCGACAGGTTCCGACCCAAGCACAGGCGGATATTCCCCTGTTGTCGTTGCGGGCACCTGAAATCGGCAATCGCTAGAGAATTCAAAGGTGAAAAATCGCAAAAATTTTCTTGATGTTTGAATTTTCAGCTTGCTAAATTTTCATAATCAATAATCCTTTTCGGGGCGGAATTAAGTATCCGCCCTTTTTGTTAAAAATTACGAATTAATCGGCAATAGTATCAAATGTGTGATGGCGGATGCAGGGGAATTTCTATCAGAAATTGCGCCCCCTGACCGGGCGCTGAAATACATTTGAGTTGACCGCCGTGTTTTTCGACCACAATTTGATAGCTAATCGACAACCCAAGCCCTGTGCCAATACCGACAGGCTTAGTTGTGAAGAAAGGATCGAAAAGTCGCTTTCTGACTTCCTCTGCCATTCCTGGCCCATTGTCGGAAATCTTGATTGCGACTCGGTTATTTGTCAACACGTCGGTACGAATCCGAATGATACTGGCGTCGGCTTTGATTTGTTCAAGCGATCGCTTTTTGTTGGACTCATCCAAAGCATCAACTGCATTGGTGAGAAGATTCATAAATACTTGGTTGAGCTGCCCTGGATAGCACTCTACTTTAGGTAGGTTGCCATATTCTTTGATTAGCTGGATAGGGGGATGATCTGGTTTGGATTTGAAGCGGTTTTGCAGAATTAGGAGCGTACTTTCGATGCCTTCATGAATATCTACCAGTTTCATCTCGGCTTCGTCAAGGCGGGAGAAATTGCGTAAGCTACGCACAATCTCACAAATGCGCTCTGCCCCCACATTCATTGAAGAAAGTAATTTAGGCAAGTCCTTGATGAGAAAATCTAGGTCAATCGCGGCAATTTCGTCTTGAATTTCTGGCGTTGGATGGGGATATTGCTGTTGATATAGTTGCAGCAACCCAAGAATGTCTCGCGTGTATTCGCTCGCTGGGGCTAAATTTCCGTAGATGAAGTTAACGGAATTATTGATTTCATGCGCGACTCCAGCCACTAACTGACCCAAACTGGACATTTTTTCACTTTGAACCAGTTGAGACTGAGTACGTTGGAGTTCCTGAAGCGTGGTTTCGAGCCGGGTGGCGTGCGCTTGCGCGATCGCTGCGGCTTCGCGAGTTTGAGTATAAAGTTCTGCTTGGTTAATCGCGATCGCGACTTGGTCGCAAACCGCCGAAAGCAGTTCCACTTCATCGTCATGCCAAGTTCGAGGACTGCTAAATTGACCGCAGGCAACTACACCAAGTTCGCCCGTGCGAGTCATTATTGGAAAATTTAGTATAGAAACGTACCCCAGCGATTGGAAGAACTGCCGTGAATTGGGGTCGGTTAAAGCTTCAACATTATCCAAATGGATGATTTCTCGGTTTAAGAGTTGTCTTACTTGAAAACTGGTCGGTTCCTCTGGATAGCAACCCAGAAAGCTAGGCAAATTGTCTACCTTCGCTTCATGCAATATCTCCCAACTTGCCGATTCACCATTGGGACGATACCACATGAAAAGGCACTGCTCAATTTGCAGCAGCCTGCGGATTTCCTGCACGGCTGTTTCCAAGATGGTATTGAGATCCAGCGAACTGCGAATTTGACTAGCAAGACGATTGAGTAGTTCTTCTCGCTGCGCGAGTTCTCGGAACCGAGCTTCTGATTGCCGCAACGCTTCTTCCACCTGCTTGAGAGCGCTGATATTACTTCCGGTGCCGATAATTCGATAGATGCGACCCGCAGCATCCCGCAGTGGAGTTAAAGTCGTTAGCCAATAAGTGTCTACACCCTGCAAGGGAATGCAATCCTCGTAAAAAGTACATTCCCCTGCGACGAGACATTTTGTATATCTCTCATGCAAGGAATTACCTAACTCTAAACCAAATAGTTCATGGGGAGTTTTGCCCATCGCTTGGGCACTACTGATGCCAGTAACCATCGCTATCGGTCGATTCCAGCTAAGGTAGCGAAAAACCCCTTGTGCGTCCACATCTAAAACAAAGATGGCGTTTTCCACGCCCTCGTAGATGGAATGGAAAAAGTCCTCACTTTGGATCATCTCTGCCGACAGGATCAATCCACCCCTTTCCCCGCTTGGGTGCTTCCAAGGATGCAGGCTCCACTTTATCGGCACCGAGGAACCGTCAGGGCAAACAAAGCTACTTTCCTGAAACTCCCCTGAACTCGCCCCAGATAAAACTAGCTCAGCCTTGTGCCGCCATTGGTCGGGAAGGTGAGGAAAAACTTCGTAATGCGATCGCCCAATCAGATTTTGCTCATCTAGCCCGTAATCGATTAGCCACCGACGAGAAGCGAGCAAGTAACGCATCTGGCGATCGCACATCGCTACGGCAGCGGGTGTATGTTGCAAAAATAGCCCAAACAGCTCTAAATTGTCTGAGGCGTTCATAGGTCGGCAAAGGCTCTTTTTGTAATGGCATTCAATTTAGAGGTTTTCAGGGTGAAATGCCCTAAACATTCCAATATTCAATTATCTAAACATTTAATTTAAGGCATCCACTCTAGTACGACGCCAACCCGACTATCTTTGCGTTGTCTTGCATTTTGCTTCTCAATGTCTGTCGATAAGCGCAGGTTGCGGGTAAAGGCATAGCCGACGGAAAGCTTTGTAATTCCGACTTCTTCATTCGTTGCTGGAGCAACCCAACTCTGAGTTAAGGAGATATCGGCTGCACCAGTGCGAGATAAAACGAATATCAGCTTCGCACCCACATGTAAGCCATCTGTTGAGTATCGGTCAGTTTCCAAATGTCGATAGCCCACCAGGGGCGCGATATTAACGTAGCCACCCAAAGGAAGTACGTAGTACCGTAAATCTGCTCCATAAGCCTCGCGCTGACCCTTGAACGCAGTGTGATAATCCCCACTGACGGTTAAGCCGGTGCGACCAATAAAAACGTCCTCCACGCCAATATTGACTCCCCCGGCTTGCCCAGATGAAGGAAACTGGGAGTAACCGAGGCGCACCCTAGTCCGAAAGCTGGGATCATTGCGAATTTCTTCTAGCACATTCGGCACGTCTCGCCGCCAACGCTGCAAAACCGGGCTATTTTCAATAATTTCTGGGCTTAAATCCAACTCGCTAGCCTCTGGCTTGGGCGTTTCTTGTGGCTGGGTTTGAGCCTGGGTTTGAGTTTGGGCAGACGATATCCCCAAAATCAAGGAAGTGCTGATTGCGAACAGTATAGAGTTTCGCGCAAAGGCGCAAAGGCGCAAAGAAAGGCAAGTTAGCGTCTGTGCGTCTAGCGGGCTGAGGCGCGAGATGCCAAAGGTCTTCGTCATTGAGGTCGCGTCAGTTTGAGATTTATTCAGAATTTTGATAAGGATAAAAAAAGTGGCTCTGCTTAGTACAGAACCACTTTAGTTGAGGGAAGATGCTCAAAATTAGCGGGCTTTACCTTGCACGGCTGTCATGTCAATCGGCTTGATTAGGTACAGGCGCAGGAGCTGCCATGCATTAGAAGCATAAAGGGGTAGCTTCTGGAACAATTGCAGGAATTTGGGGGTGTTGGAGGTTGCGATCGCACCCAGCTTCTCATTATTTTTGATGCACACTTCTAAGCGGTCGTAAAATTCTGGCTTCTCTACATCCAGAATTACTGGGAATACCCGTCCTGCGGTTTCGTTGGTCTTTTTAATCACGTGAATGTCATATTCCCGTGCGTCCAGACCAAGTGTGGCATAGAATTTGGAACGCTGGATGTCGTTGAGATACATCGTCGCAAACACCGACAGCAGGAAGAAGCGACACCACAGCTTTGCTTTCCAATCATTCAAGAATTGGGGCTGCGCTCTCATTACGGCGTCGAAGAAGTCGCCGTGCCGGTTTTCATCCTGGCACCAGTTTTCAAAGAACCGGAAGATGGGATAAACGCGGTTTTCGGGATGGGCTTCTAGGTGCCGGTAAATGGTGATATACCGCCAGTAACCAATCTTCTCGGACAGATAGGTCGCGTAGAAGATGAATTTCGGCTTAAAGAAGGTGTATTTGTGATTCTTGGTCAAAAACCCTAAATCTAGTGACATATTGAAGTCTGACATTGCCTTATTCAGGAAGCCAGCATGACGAGCTTCATCCCGCGACATCAAGTTAAAGCCTTCTGCCAGAAGCGGGTTTTTGTCCTTCAATCGGCGTCCGAGTTCTTTGTAGAGTAGGAATCCGGAGAATTCTGCCGTGCAGGAACGCTCTAGAAATTCAATAAATAACTGGCGCGTCTCCCCATCAATATGATCCCAGGATTGGTCAAACTCGGCATCCCGCACGAAGTGGTGACGGTTGTAGTCAGCGCGGAATTCTTCCATCAGCGCCTTGAGTTCATCTTCATTTGGCGACAGATCCATCTTCGCCATTTCATCAAAGTCGGTGGTGTAGAACCGGGGCGTCAGTAGGGTTTCTTTCGCAGGTACTTTCACCCCAGGTCTTAATTCTTCAAAGCTGGGTTTTTTGAGGGAATCCACCATATTCTTTGTCTCTCTTGTTTCTCTTATTATTATGATTCCGTCGCTTTCACTCAAAGGCTTGCGTTCCAGTCTACCAATCTACACGAGAGCGATCGCACTTGTTACGTTAAGACTTACTACACGCTGTCAAGTTTTGTGACATCTTCAGAGTTCTTGCTGCTCAATTCCTAGGTGCAAGAGTGAAGAACAAAATCCTATGATTGAAGTTAGGACATCTGAAGCGCTAGGAATCTTATGAAGAACGTCTCGACTGCCTATGTTCTTTGGCTAGCCTGTTTTTTGTCCCCACCGATAGCGGGGATGCATCGCCTGTACAATGGCAAGATTGGCACGGGGCTGCTGTGGCTGTTTACGTGGGGTTTGTTTGGGGTCGGACAGTTCGTGGATTTATTTCTGATTCCCGGCATGGTGGAGGAACATAATGCCAAGCTTCAAGACCGCTTGGGGGTATCCTCCACGGGCGTGCCTCTATCGCCACCTGCGATCGCGCTTACCAAACAAGAGCTTACCCGCGATCAACTAATGGTTAAACTTGTGAAAGCCGCCGCTGCTAGAGGTGGCAAACTTTCCGTTACCCAAGCGGTGATGGATACAGGTGTAAGCTTTGCCAAGGCAGAAGCCACTTTGAAAGAAATGCTCAAAAGTGGCTACGTCATGGTTGACAATCACCCAGAAACTGGCATTGTCATTTATGAATTTATCGAGTTGTAATGGCTCATTAGTCATTAGTAATTATCTAATGACTAATGAAATTCACCTTTCCCGACTAATTTCTTTCCAGCCACTTTTGAGCATTCAACCGCTGCGTCACGCCAAACACCATTAAATCCAGCGTGATCTTGCGCTCATCGCACAAAAAAGGCTCAATGATACTGGGTTTAGAGCCTTCAAAACAGGAAAAAGCTCTTTGTTTTTGAATGTCTTCTTCGGGAAAATAAAGGTTAAAGTTCCGCTTTCCTCCCTGCCAGCTCCCGTTGACTTGCCAGCATTCTGAGATTTCTTGAAGCGGTTTCTTGTCAAATTTCAGCTCTAAATTTTTGACGCCCTTTTTTTCAAGTGCTGTTTTCAAAGCTGGTAAATAGTCTTGTTGAATAAACTCAACAAAAGGCTTGTCTTCTACCGCAGGTGCCTTCTCTTTCTTAGCCGCTTTAGCAGCTGGCTTATCCCCTTCTGGGGACTCGTCCTTTTTAGCAGCTTTGGCACCTGCTGGCTTATCTGCTTTAGCAGCTTTGGCACCCGTTGGCTTATCCTCTTTAGATGCTTGAGCGGTTTTTTTAACATCTGGTTGAACCTGAGCCGAGTCATCTGGGGTTGATGCCTCTGTCGAAGATTTTTCTCCAGCCGCATTCGGATTCACCTCCGGATTCACAGCTTCTGGAGCGGGTGCGTTTGCTGTAGGAATGTCGGTTGCTACGTCAGAATCCGTACTGGGAGCATTTTCTTCAGAAACACTGGGAGCCTGCTTGTCAACAGTGCTAGGAGCCACCTCTCCGGCGTCATTGTGATTGGTTTCTTCTGCCATTGGACTTATCCGCAAGTTGGTGATTTTTTTGAATGTATGCAGCATGGATGAAGGTAGGATTTACAATCCCGATTCGAGATTGAAATCCTTTACTGCTCATCCTATCTTGGAATCAGCCTCCCGCCTGCGCTGCCACAATGCTTACCTCATCACCTTCGCTCAGCGGTGTCTGAGTGCCATGCAAAAAGCGGATGTCTTCGCTGTTGACGTAGAAATTCACAAATCTGCGGGGTTCGCCCTTTTCATCGCACAAACGCACTTTGATGCCAGGATAGCTTTGCTCCAAGGATTCGAGCAGTTCACCAATCGTACTGCCGCTGCCTTCAATGGTGGCTTGATTGTTTGTAAGCTTCTGGAGAGGAGTCGGAACGAGAACTTTGACTGTCATAGTTAAAGATTATTCAGTAGTCATTCATGCGTAGTCACGAGCGATGAGTCATTAGCAACCCCGGAGGGACTAATGACTCATCGCAAAAAGCTGGTAGCGGTTATTAAACCAGAACTTGCTGCCAGTCGAGGCGTTCGAGTGTCCGAGAGCGCTCTAATGCCCGCTCGAAACTATCCAGCTTCGCCTCAATTGTCAGGGGTTCCCCGATGTATCCTTGCACCGCTTCTTGGGTTTTCAGTCCGTTGCCGGTAATGTAAACAACGGTCGTTTCTTCGGGATCAATTTTACCCGCTTCTACCAATTTTTTCAGCACGGCGATGGTAGTGCCACCAGCGGTTTCGGTAAAGATGCCTTCGGTTTCAGCTAATAGCTTGATGCCTTCAACAATTTCAGTATCGTTGACTGATTCAATGTTACCGCCGGTTTTCTTGGCGACTTCCAGCGCATAAACTCCGTCTGCTGGGTTGCCAATCGCGATTGATTTGGCAATGGTGTTCGGCTTCACGGGGGTTACGAAGTCGCGCCCTTCCCGATGAGCTTGGGCAATGGGGGAACAACCTTCAGCTTGGGCACCGCTGAAACGGACGCTCTTATCAGCTACTAGTCCAACGTTGATAAATTCTTGGAATCCTTTGTAGATTTTGGTGAACAGAGAGCCAGATGCCAGAGGAGCGACGATATGATCCGGCAGTTTCCAGCCTAGCTGTTCTGCTACTTCGTAGCCGAGGGTTTTTGAACCTTCCGAGTAGTAGGGACGGAGGTTAATGTTGACAAATCCCCAGCCTTGTGTGTTGGCAACTTCGCAGCAGAGGCGGTTCACTTGGTCGTAGTTGCCCTGAACTGCCATGACGGTGGGACCGTAGATGAGTGTACCTAGAACTTTACCGGCTTCCAGGTCGGCGGGGATGAAGACGCAGCAGTCTAAACCGGCGTAGGCCGCGATCGCTGCTGTAGAATTCGCTAAATTACCCGTACTGGCGCAGGATACTGTCGTAAATCCTAATTCCTGCGCTCTTGTTAAAGCGACCGACACCACCCGATCTTTAAAGCTCAGGGTGGGCATATTGACGGCATCGTTTTTAATATAAAGATTTTTAATACCCAGACGGCGAGCTAAGCGATTGGCTTTTACCAAGGGGGTCATGCCAGTTCCCACGTCAATCGGCTTTTCTGTGGCGACGGGTAAGAAGGAACGATAGCGCCAAATTGAGTTAGGCCCTGCCTGAATGCTTTCACGAGTGACGGTGCGGCGCAAAACATCGTAATCGTAGGTTACTTCCAGAGGGCCAAAACAAAACTCACAGACATGAGTTGCCTTAAGTTCGTATTCGGTGCCGCATTCTTTACACTTCAGTGCCGTAAAGGTTGCCGTTGTTGACTGGGTTGCCTGGGTCATGGGTATTTACACTCTAATCGTCCGTCATCGCTCGGTTGATACTAACACAGGCAAAAATACCCGTCAAATATATCCGACTCTTTTAGTCGGGATTAAATGTTGTCTATGATACAAAATTTAGCCCTCAGTCTGAAGACTGGGGCGATTATATTCCAAGCTTGCGGTCGCTAATTTAGGAAAAAGAGGGAATTGAAGCGGATTTGGGATGAAAAAACCGAATTTCTGGCGTTTAACTTTTGTCTTTCCTAGCCACCGCTAACAGGGGGAATCAGCACGACTTCATCCCCATCATGCAGAATCGTGTCTGGCTCGACGAATTGAAAATTAACGCCAAAGCGAGTAACTTGACGCCATTTGTCAAGTTCTGGATGTTCGGAAGCAAATTTATCTAATATCGCTGAAACATCTGTATTTGGAGGGATTTTCAGCACCAGTTCCGAAACGCCATAGGCTTCTTGATAGGCAGCGAATAATTTGACGGTAATCGCGATCGCTTCAGTGGACATAGGAACTGATGCTAGAGGTGGCTGGCATTAGATTAGCGCGATCGCCGACCATCTGCTTTATGAATGCCCCCTAATCCAAAAAGCGATCGCACCCAAGAAAGGGAGAAATCGGAGCTTTTGGCTTGTTCAACATCTACATCAGATGCACTCTCTTCGAGGTTTTCGGCGTTTTCTGCGGAAGGGAGAGAATTTACCATGTTCAAGGAATCTTGTTGCACCGCCGCCAATGCTTGACCCACCGCCACGATAATCTGAGGTGCTAACTTAGCTTTAGCCCGTTGCTGTTGTAGATACCATCCTCTGGGACTGGTCGCATACAGGGCTGGCAGACGATTCAGGGCGTAAGCGATCGCATGGGCTGGATTGATATAGTTGACCAACTTTGGCGGTAACTGCTGAAGTTGTCGGTGTACTTCCTGAGCAACTAACAGTTCCATGACATTGCAGTAGGTTAGAACTTGATTCGGTTGCATAATCTTCTTAAAGACTGAGCTGGCGATCTCTATAAAGAAGGACAGACGTTAAAGAAGGCGATCTAGCGCCTTATCCTCTCAGATTGCCAAAGACGCTTTCGCTTGACGGCTCACTTTTTTGCTGACTCTTTGGCTCAGTTTTCAGGGTACGACTGCGATCGCTACACCGAAAGGTGAGCCAGAATAAGCGAGAATTGTGGTAAAGAGCTTAACTATGGCGGGGTCTCTCAGAGCATCTGCACGGGGACTAGAAAGCGTTGATAAAGCCCGAAAAAGGAAAGGTTGGACAAAAACAATGACCGTTTCTTGGTGGCAGGCTGCCCTAACGACCCAGGCAACCTTGAAACGGTTTTGGCAGAAAAAACCTATTCACCAAGAGACCTTTATTAATATTTGCCAAGCTGTCGGGATCGGCAACTGGAGGGAAATTGTTGATTCAGGTGCCGTTGAAGAAGCAGAAGCGCGTGAAATGCCTATACTCGATTGGGGTGAAGCGCCTGATGTCTCTGGTTTCTATGGGCGCACAGAAGAACTCGCTGTGCTTGAGAAATGGATTGTCGCTGATAGTTGCCACCTAGTAACCCTGTTCGGCATGGGGGGAATTGGTAAAACAGCACTATCCGTGATGCTAGCCGAGCAAATTCAGAATGAGTTTGATTATTTCATCTGGCGATCGCTCCGTTCTGCCCCATCAGTCGAAGACCTGATCGCAGACTTGCTCCGATGCCTCTCCAACGAGCAATCAACCGATTTACCAAAAGATATTGGTCGCCGAATCTCTCAGCTAATTGAGTCTTTGCGATCTCCCAAAGGAACAAACCCTTCCACAGGTTCCCATCGATGTCTGTTGATTTTGGATGAAGTCGAAACGATTCTAGGTGCTGGTCAAGCAACTGGGTATTATCGAGAAGGGTATGAAGGCTATGGCGAACTATTCAGACGAGTGGGAAGAGAGCGCCACAACAGCTGCTTAATGCTAATCGGTCGAGAGCAACCGAATGAAATTGCATTAATCCAGGGAGAAACTCCAAGCGTTCGTTCATTACTGCTGTCCGATCTCAATGATACATACGCTTGGCAAATATTTAGAGCCAAAGGTTTGTCAGACGAGAACCACTGGAAAAGCCTTTTTCAAATCTATCGAGGGAATCCCTTAATCTTAAATATTATTGCCAGTTATATAAAAGACTCATTTGCTGGTAAAGTTTCTGATTTCTTAAAGCTAGAAACAATATTTTTAGGCGATATTCATCTAATTTTAGATACTTCCTGGCAACGGCTATCAAATTTTCAAAAAGAAATTATGTTTAAGTTAGCGGCTAATCTCAACCCCAGCTCTATCTTTAAATTAAAAGAAGAAATCAATCTAACGGTTTCAACTTCTGAAATCATGGAAGCGATTCAAGCATTAGAACGTCGTTCGCTGATAGAAAAGCAAATCGAAGGGAATGAAGTTATTTATACGCTTCAGCCAGTTGTGAGAAGGTATGTTAAAAGAAAAATTGCTAAGCGAACGGTTGAACAATAAAGTTATTTTCCGAGAGGAAGTTATAATTCTATAACATTCCCACTCAAATCGGGATAGTGTGTTTGCCGTGAGTTATTGCATCAATCCTAACTGCCGCAATTTCAACGAACCTGGTAATCAAAGCACTTGTCCTGACTGTGGCTCTGAAAGTTTAGTAGAAGGGCGCTATCGGGTCATCCAACGTTTGGGCAAAGGAGGCTTTGGTCAAACCTTTGAGGTGGAGGACGTGCGTCGGGAAGGTATAAAAAAAGTCCTAAAAATTTTGCTTACTGATTATGAGAAGGCAATCTGCCTATTCCAGCGGGAAGCCGAAGTTCTAAAGAAGTTGAATCATCAAGGGATTCCCAAAGTAGAGGCAGATGGATACTTCCAGTTATGTCATCTAAAGAGCGAAAAGCCCTTGCACTGCTTGGTGATGGAGAAAATTGAGGGGATCAACTTAAAAGAATGGTTGAGCAGCCGGAACCATCAACCCATCAGCCAAAAGCAAGCGATCGCCTGGTTGAAACAACTGGCAGAAATCTTACAGCAAGTGCATCAAAGCAACTATTTTCACCGGGATATTAAGCCGTCTAACATTATGCTGCGACCTGATAATCAACTGGTGTTGATTGATTTTGGCGCAGTCCGCGAAGCCACGGAAACCTACTTACACAAGTTAGCCGGAAGAGATGGCACAGCAATAATTTCCCACGGCTATACACCCCCAGAACAAGCCGATGGTAGAGCTGTTTCCAGATCTGATTTCTATGCTTTAGGACGCACCTTCGTTCATTTGCTGACAGGCATACATCCCCATGACCTTCCTGAAAACCCCCAAACAGGTCAGTTGAATTGGCGAAACAGTGCCCCACAGATTTCACGAGAGTTGGCAACTTTAATTAATGACCTGATGGCTCCTTTCGCAGGGAATCGACCTGAAAATGCCCAAGAAATTGTGCAACGTTTAGAGGAAATTGAGACGCAAATCAACAATCATCGGCGGACACGATCTCCCGACGACACGCTTACTTTGCTTCCTGAAGGCAATTGTTCAGACGAAGAAGTTACCAGGAGTATCAACTCAGGCAATTTAAGGCTTGTACTCATTTGGGTCGTGAGTGCAATTCTTTTGACAGGACTCGGAATAATTATCTATGCGCTTGTGAAACCGCCGAAGGCTTGTGATTCCAATCTTGCAGACAATGTAAGTTGTGGAGAAGAAGTTTTAGTTCCCAGTTTGAAAGGCGCTCTCAAGCAAAAAGGCGTGCAAAAATTTGCCAGCGGTCAATATGCTGAGGCGGTTGGTTTATTAGAACAGGCACGGAGCGAACAGCCAAGCGACCCGGAAATTTTGATTTACCTGAATAATGCCCGATTGATGGATAAAAAGGAAAAGGCATACACGATTGCTGTTGCCGCTCCGATAACCAACAATCCAAACAGAGCGTTGGAAATTCTACGAGGAGCTGCCCAAGTCCAAAATGAAATCAATCAGGGTCAAAGGATTAGTGGTAAAGGGCTGAAAGTAGTCATCGCAGATGATGCCAATAATCCTGTCAAAGCTAAACAAATTGCCGAGTCATTCGTGTTGAAAAAGGACATTTTAGCGGTCATCGGTCACTATGCCAGCGAAGTGACACTGGGAGCGATCGCAATTTATCAACAGCACGGGTTGGTATTAATTTCTCCAGGTAGCACCTCGGAAGACCTCTCAGAGTGGAGCCAAAAGAGCGAACACGTTTTCTTTCGCACTGTACCCAGTAATCGCGTGAATGCCCAGGCTTTGGCTAGCTACATGATCCAAGCCAATCAGCGAACAGCCGCAGTCTTTTACTCTGGCACAAGTAATTACAGCAAATCTATCCGAGATCAATTTCACGTTAGCTTCCCCGCAAGTAGAGGACGGGTAAGAGCAGATTTTGAACTGTGCAAAAAGGACTTCAATGCTGTTGAGGCGATTAACCAAGCACAAGCAAAAGGAGCGACTACGCTGGTCTTCCTTCCGGATGGTCAGACCTGTCCTTTTTCTTTTCAGAATGTCTTAGCGGTGATTAAGGCAAATCAGGGTCGTTATCCGATGGTGGGAGCATGGGCTGTTTACAGTTCTGAGATTCTACAAATCGACCCTAAATATGTAGTCGGTCGCCTAGTAGTAACAGTCCCTTGGCATTCCTTGAGCAGCCCCAATCCAACGTTTCCCAAAGAATCTAAGCAGTTATGGAAAGCGGAAGTGAGTGGGCTGACCGCTACGACTTATGATGCAGCTCGTGCGTTAATAACGGCTTTAGCAAAAAAACCTCAACCGAATCGTTCTGATGTGCGGCAGGCTTTATCGGCTCCTGACTTTCGGGCCAATGGTGCAATGGGGATAATTAGTTTTCGCGGTGGAGATCCCAATGAGCCGATCTTTACATTGGTCAAAGTCGTGCCGTCTAACTGCTCGCTTTATGGTTTTAAGTTTGTACCTGTAGACTATCCCCCAGATAAACTTAAGGAAATAGAGCGCGGTTGCAAAAACTAAACATACTTATCCGAATGCTCTAGCGGATTGTAACAAATCCAGCCTTTTCAACCAGTTATTGACCCCGATCTGTTAGCAGTAACTTGGCGTAAGCTTCCCCAGATCGTTATTCAATTTGTTCGTTTTTTTTAACAATTACTGATAATCGGCGAGTTAGAGGATATTGACCATTCGAGAGTACTACCACTTGTGTAGAGCGTTTAATGTCATTAAGTCTCTATTTGAGTTCGTTATTCATCGTCAAACCTTTAACTTTCCAAGCTTTTTACCTATGGTGGTTTCTCTCAACTGAATTAGGCTCGCTATAGAAATCAGCTCTATCAGCTTCTCTCCTCTAATTCTTATGAGTTCTCTGCGCCTCAGGGATTCATTTTTTATCGATACTTCTTTTCAACAGCAACACGAGAATGGCACCAAGTGCTAACCCTACACCATGTGCCCAATACCCAACGCCCAAGGGATTGACACCACCGGAAATATTTAAGCTACCGATTCCATAAAACATCTGCTGAATAAACCACCAGAATAGATAAAACAAAGCTGGCAGTTCAATGGGGATAAACACAATTACCAGTGGCAAAATGGTATCAATTTTTGCCTGGGGAAAACTCAGAAAATAAGCTCCGAGGACAGATGCGATCGCGCCATTGGCTCCAATTAATGGCATCGTCAAAGTAGAGTCTAGTAAAACTTGTACTATGCCCGTCAAAATGCCACCCAGCAAATAAAGTAGTAGAAATCGTCGGTGTCCGAGAAGATTCTCTACACTCTTTCCAAAAACAAATAAAAATAGGATATTTCCTAAAATTTGACCAAAGCTGCTGTGGAGAAACATCGCCCAGAACAGGGAACTGGAGAACATCAGCAAGGCAACCCATGCTGCTGGATTTTCCCCACTGAGGACATCTGAAATCACAGCACTTATTCGGGCAGGAACGATACCCCAGTGTTGGACAAAAGCGCTCAGTTTACCTGCAAACTCTAATTTTAACTCCCACAGAAACAAAGCAACATTGATTCCGATCAGGGCGTAATTAACAATCGGTTTGCTGCGACTGGGGATGTTATCAGCAATAGGAATCATGAGGATTTTAGATTTTAGATTTTAGCTTTTGGGTGAATCATCAATCCACACTCTTGCCCTCAAACTTATCCTAGCTCGCTAAACAAATCCGCCAAAATTACATTGGAAAATAAAAACCCTTCCGGATCGGTTAATCTTAATCGTCCCTTCGGTGGGAGTTTCTGGGCGTCAAGCGCGATCGCTTTCCCGCTTTCGCCGACAATTTCTACCCAACCTTGCTGGTAGTAGGGTTGCAAACACGTCCAAATTTGTTGCAGCGTCTGTTTGCCAAACTGTTCAGCTAAGGTTGATAAACTGAGACCCTCTGCTAGACGCAGCCCCAGCATCAAGGTTTCCAACAATACTTCAGATGTCAATGTTTGAGGACAATCCCACACGCCACCTGCTGTGACTATCTGTTGCACCCATTCGTAATATTCCCGTGTTTTGCGGGGACGGGTGAACCGGCACCCTTGCAAATGACTGGCGGCACCCATGCCAAAGGCATAGTAGGGGCGATTTTCCCAGTAAACTCGATTGTGGCGGCATTGATGACCGGGTTTGGCATAATTAGAAATCTCATAATGTTCGTAACCAGCACTGGTGAGAACTTGCTGCGCCAGTCGATACATCTCGGCAGCCATTTCATCGGTGGGAAGCGGTTTGGCACCGGGTTGATACTGACGCCCAAAGGCAGTAACTGCCTCGACTTGGAGATCGTAAATTGAAATATGAGTGGGCGCGATCGCTACTGCGGTTTCTAGAGATTCCTGCCACTGTTCCAACGTCTGATGCGGCAACCCAGAAATCAAATCTAAGCTAAATTCGGGAACCCCCACTTTGCGGACTAGCTCCACAGCTGCAAAAATATCAGAGACAGAGTGCGATCGCCCGCACACTTCCAATAGTTCTGGCTGAAACGCCTGTACCCCCAGACTGATTCGATTCACTCCAACTGAGCGGTAGGCTTGAAGTTGTTGCGAGTCAAAGGTGCCAGGGTCCATCTCCATCGAAATTTCAGCATCGGTGGCAATACCAAAACCAGCATCAAGTTGAGTCAAAATTTGCTTGAGTTGTTGCACCGATAACAACGAAGGAGTACCACCTCCAAAAAAAACTGTTTTTAGGGAATTTCCTTGTACTGGTGTAACTTCAATTTCTTGGCACAATACCTCAACATACTGCTCAATTGTGCCAGAGTTCTTACCAGTCTTGCGATCCCCTACCACAGACACTGGAAAATCACAGTAAAAGCACCGGCGTCTACAAAATGGAATGTGGAGATAAGCAGAGCTGGGGATACCCAAATTAATATTTTTTGCGTCCGGGATTAAATAATTTAAGACCATATTTGTATCAATACTCAATATAGCGATGAAATCTTTAAATGTTTGATTAACAGTTGTTACTTTACTGAATTGTTGTCAGGTCTTTTCTTCTCTTAGCAAGAATACGTCAAGCCTATACCCCCTCTTGTTTCCTGCCTTTTAGAAGCGACATGATTGGCTAATTTTTCAGAATTGTTCTTTTAATAAATAAAGAGGTGGCTTCATAAAAATAGCTCAAATTGGATTAAATGCTGGTGCTAAATCAATGGTCATCCGCAAGAGTGAAGTCAATAACACAAAAGATATAATAAAACAAATGTAAATTTGTATCAGTTCTTGAGAGCCGCTTTCAGGAATTGAAGCAATCATCCCAAATAACTGGAAACCATGCTTGACGCAATCATTATTATTTTATTCATCCTAGCAGCGGCGGGAATCGGGTTCGACGCGATTGAATTACTACCTAGCGGTGCCCTACATCAAGTCAGCAATCAGGACGCTTTACGCTGGGTCTTCGCCGGGTTTGCCGCCCTGGTTGGGGGCGCTGCCGGTTTGCTCGTGCAGACGACCTATCGACGCTTGGAAAAGAGAGTCCGGGAAATGCCGATCGAGGTCATTTTGACCAGAGCTGTCGGTTTGGTGATTGGCTTATTAGTTGCCAACTTGATGCTGGCACCCGTTTTCTTACTACCAATGCCCTTCGATTTTGCTTTTATTAAGCCTCTTGTTGCCATTTTAGGCAGTGTCATGTTTTCCTACTTGGGAGTGACTTTAGCGGATACCCACGGTCGTTCCTTCTTGAGGCTGATTAGTCCCCACAGCGTGGAAACGATGTTGGTGGCAGAAGGAACCCTCAAACCTGCCTCGACCAAGGTTTTAGACACCAGCTGCATCATCGATGGTCGCATTGAAGAACTGCTAAACACTGGCTTTATCGAAGGTCAAATCCTCGTACCCCAGTTTGTCTTGCAGGAACTGCAACAACTGGCAGATGGTTCCAACGATCTGAAGCGAGTTCGGGGACGGCGAGGGCTAGATATCCTGAACCAGATGAAGGATGCTTACTCAGAACGGATTGTAATCCACTCCGCCGATTACGATGAAATTCCCAAGGTGGATGCGAAGTTAGTCCGGTTGACGCAAGAAATCAACGGCACTTTGCTCACCAACGACTACAACTTGAGTAAGGTTGCTACTTTGCAGAAAGTGCCGGTGCTGAATATTAACGATTTGGCTCAGGCAATTCGGGCAATTTATCTGCCTGGTGATAGCTTGGATATCAAAATTATCAAGGGTGGCAAGGAACCAGCTCAGGGCGTCGGCTACCTGGATGATGGAACAATGGTGGTTGTGGAAGACGGGCGCGACTACATGGGTGGTGAAATCCGAGTGGTTGTAACCAGTGCCTTGCAGACTTCGGCGGGGCGAATGATTTTTGCTCGCCCTCAAGCGTCTGTTGTGGCTTGAGTAGCTTGAAGTGGCGATCGCCACTGGTGGCACCTAGAAAGCCCACAAGCACCACTCTTAAAATCTCACCGCCAAGAAAGTACGCAGAGGTAAATTGCTTCCTCTGCGTACCTTGGCGTACCTTTGCGTTAAAAAAACCTACTCCTGCAAAATAGTTTTAGAGACGATCCGTGTCTTCTTCCTATCTGCTTCCGAAAGTTCTTCACCTGATTGCAAGCGAGTAGCACTGGTTTGGAGAACCGTCGCGCCTCCCTTGTCTCCCATTTGCAGGGCGGTTTTGGCGGCAGTTTGTAACATCGTCGCTGCACCCACGCGATCGCCTTGCTGCAATTTCGCCTCTGCTAACTGAGTTTGTCGGTATTTCGCCAACGCCAAAATAGACTGTTGCACCTGAGGATTGGGTGCGGGTTGGTAACTCCGGACAACATTCGCCTCAACTAAGACTTGTTGAGAAATTAGCCCCATTTTATCCTGGGCGGGATCGTCGTAACGGACTTGCACCTGGGCGATCGCTTGACGCCCTTCCGCTAGCTGGCTGACGTAAAGATTCGCCAAAATGATTCGCGGCACATCTTTCATCAAGTCTCCCAGACGTACCGTATAGCGATCGCCTTCTTGTTGCACCGGCAGTTCAATGGTATCTGGAGCAACTTGGGCGATGGGTTTGAGTTCCGCTAACCGTACCTTCGGCATTAACGAAAGTGATAAGTAGGCATTTGTCAACCCCACCGCAGAGATTCGATTAAACAAGCGTCCAAACTCATTAACTGCTTGTTCCGGACGCTCAATATAGGACAGCGTACCGCCACCCGCATCAGCAATTTTTTCCAAAACATCCTGGTTCCAGTGAGCGCCAAATCCCAATGTATTCAACGTCAGGTTGTAGCCAGTCGCCACTTGGGCAAATTTCAGACAGCGGTTGTTGTCGCCATGCTCATTTTCGCCATCTGTTAACAGAAAAGCTTGAGAAACCGTTTCCTTTTTGCCCTTCGCCAGTTCTTCAATTCCCAGTTTTAAACCCTCATCAATCGCCGTACCCCCATCTGCACTGAGCCGATTAATCTGTTTCTTAATATTTTCTGGGTTGTCAATGACTTGGTTGGGGACAAGCACTTTGGCTTTGTGATCGAAGGCGACAACCGAGATGCGATCGCCCGGTGTGAGACGATCCACCAGACCGATCGCTGCCTGTTTCACCGTTTCCAGGGGGCGTCCATTCATCGAGCCACTGTGGTCGAGAATTATGCATAAATTGAGCGGGGCACGATCTTCAAGATCCCCAGCGATCGCAGAAATAGAAATTTCTAGTTGACGCTGGCTACTCGTTTGAGTCGCGTCAATATTCATATCATTCAAAGCAGGCTGTAAACCAACTCTCATAGCACGCTCATTCCTGGCAGAACAAGAAGGGATCGGAGTAACCACAAGACTAAACGCTGACGCTCCGGAAAGGGAACCATAAAATTACCCCAACCGCGACCGGGCTTATTTTCTACAATAGCTTGCAGCCCAACACGGCGGAAGCAGCCAGCCAAAAGATCGCAATTCTTTGCAGAGGAAAACGCGATCGCTGGGGTGGATTTCACCCATCACCTTTCGCAAAAACCGATACTTAAACTCAGGTTTCTCTGTTTAAAAACCCAAAAATTAGAAGCGTTTAAGACCCATTTTCCGGCGTCCCCTCCCAAAAAGCCCGCTGACAGGCGCTAAAGCGACATCAAGCCACCCTCAACCTGACTAAAAGCGGTAAGGGGAGTAAAACTGCTAGAATCCAGTCAGTACGGTGGGGCACACCGGAATTAATGTCAAATTAAAGATAGCACCACTATTGCAGCTTTCCGATACGCCATGAACTCACCCATCCAGGCTGTTCAAGCTCCCTACGGCGGCGATAGCTTCTACCGAACACCGCCACCAGACTTACCGTCCCTGATTTTAAAGGAGCGGATTGTCTATCTGGGAACGCCCTTGGTGCCAGAGGTAACGAAACTAATCATCGCCCAACTGCTGTTTTTGCAGTACGAAGATCCAGAAAAACCGATCAAAATCTACATCAATTCCACCGGCACCTCGCGTTACGACGGCGAACCTGTTGGCTTTGAAACCGAAGCCTTCGCCATCTGCGACACGATGAACTACATCAAGCCGCCCATTCATACCATCTGTATCGGTTCGGCAATGGGAATGGCGGCAATGCTACTCTCTGCTGGGACTAAAGGCTATCGCGCTAGCCTGCGCCATGCCACGATTATCCTGAACCAGACTAAGAGCTACGCTCGCGGTCAGGCGACGGATATTCAAATCCGAGCCAAAGAAGTGCTGGCTAATAAGACAACAATGCTGGATATCCTATCGCGCAATACAGGTCAGACCCCTGAAAAAATTGCCAAGGATATGGATCGACTCTTCTATATGACTCCGGAGCAAGCTGTGGAATATGGCTTGATCGATCGGGTTCTAGAGTCCAAATCAGATTTACCAACACCACTTCCCGCTGGTGTCATCTGAAGAATTAAAAATTAAAAATTAAAAATGAAGAGAATTCAAATTTTTAATTTTTAATTTTGCATTTTTAATTCTTTCGATACCAATTTTCACTTTTTACGAACGGAGTTCTACATTATGCCTATTGGCTACCCTAGAGTTCCCTACCGGATGCCAGGGGGACAATATACCGAGTGGATTAACATCTACGATCGCCTTTACCGGGAACGGATTATTTTCATGGGCGAAGATGTTGATGATGAAATGGCTAACCAGATAATTGCCGTGATGCTTTATCTGGATTCGGAAGATCCGGGCAAGGACATCTATCTCTATATCAACTCTCCGGGTGGCGTAGTCACTTCTGGCATGGCGATTTATGACACCATGCAGCACATCAAATCAGATGTGGTGACAATTTGTGTAGGCTTAGCGGCATCAATGGGTTCGTTCCTGCTGACCGCTGGGACAAAAGGTAAGCGTCTCGCTTTGCCTCACTCGCGGATTATGATTCACCAACCTTCTGGTGGTACGCGGGGACAAGCCACAGACATTGAGATTGAAGCGAGAGAGATTCTACGGATTCGTCGCCAGCTGAATGAGATTTATTCTCACCGGACGGGTCAGCCTATTGAGAAAATTGAGAAGGACATGGATCGTGACTTTTTCATGTCTGCTCAAGAAGCGAAGGAATACGGTCTAATTGACCGCGTTATCGAAGAACGTCCGAAGTAATGAGTGATTAGCTGTTAGCTGTTAGCTGCTTGACGGGTGGGTAGTCGCAATTGTAAACTTGGGCTTCCAACAAGATTCTCAGAAGCTAATAGCTAACCGCTAAAAGCGAAGGGCTAGAAATAAACTCCCGACTATCAACAAAGATTAAAGCCTAATCGATAGATGATTCCTCTGATGAACCTCGCAGATTGTTACCGGGTGTTGGGGTTAAGATCAGGGGCATCTTTTGCAGAAATTAAAGCGTCTTACCGACGTTTGGCACGGCAGTATCATCCCGACGCAAATCCTGGCGATCGCCAAACGCAGGATAAATTTATAGAGTTGACGGAGGCTTACAAGTTCCTCCTCGGTGTAGTAGATAAGTCTGAGACGGTTGAGAAAGTATCCAATCCAGAACAGACTGCTGCACCGCCTCCTCAACCTTCCGTCACGAAGGTGACTCGCAAAGAGACGCCCGTTCAAAAACTCCCAGACTTGTCGATAACTGAGCAACAGCTGAAGTGGAGTTCTTATCAGCAGTTGCAGCAGTTGCTGAAAAATCGCCGATTTCCCCGCGCGATCGCCCTCATCGAAGGACTCGCCCAACGTCTGCCAGAAGATCCAGAAGTGCGTCAGTGGCAAGCGATCGCTTATCAACGTTGGGGGCGTCAGCTGATCGCTGAAAAGCAACTCGAAAAGGCAAGAATTTATCTAAAAAAAGCCCTGAAAACCGACCCCCACAATCGCTCTCTCTGGGCAGAAGTGGAACGAGATTTTCGCCGTTTAGAGCAGATTTTTTAGCTTTACTTCGCTGCAACCAAATATCTTCAATTGGGTTCTGCTTGGGATTCTTTGGGAGCAAAGCGAATGCAAGTGATTTTCCAGTTGGACTCCTCGAAGCCTTGATTAACCGACTCTAAGGACTCTCTCACCGCTTGTGAGCCATTAGACCTCTTGCAAAAGTCGTCGCTGGGGTAATATGGGGTCTAAAATTAGGCGATTGCTAGCTGCCGGTCATAAGTTTTACTCATCTTACCTTTGACTGAGCCGAAGTTCATAA